>JAWVFR010000046.1:0-29274 GCA_033855845.1 Solirubrobacteraceae bacterium | reverse complement strand
AGGCGGCAAAGTGCAACCGCATCCAGACCCAAGTGCACTTGACCCCCACATAGGGGGAAAAGTGCAACCACGTCTCCGCGCCGGCACCGAACGGGCCGCCAAATGCGACGGAACCGCGGAGCCTCAGCGACAGCACGGCCTCGACGCCCGGCCTGTGGCCCGCGCAGCGGTAAACCAGAGCCGTGCACTTCCTCGATGCCAGAGCCCTCGCCGCCGCGACGACCCTCTTCCTCACCGCCACGACCCTCCTCGCCACCGCGACGACCCTCTTCCTTGGAGCCGCGTCCCACGCGGAAGCGCAGGCGGCAACCTGGCCCTGGCCCGCCCACGGCCCCGTCACCGCGCACTTCGACACCGGCCCCGACCCCTACGCACGCGGGCAGCACCGGGGCATCGACATCGCCGCCCGGACAGGCAACGCGGTCCGCTCGGCATGCGCCGGGCGGGTCCGCTTCGCCGGCCGGGCGGCGGCCTTCGGTCGCGCCGCGAGCGTGGAGTGCGGTCCCTGGATCGTGTCCTATGGCCACCTCGGCTCGGTCGAAGTCCGCCGCGGCGCCCAGGTCGAGACCGGCGAGCGCCTGGGGACCGTCGGCACCGAAGCCCTGCACCTGGGAGTGCGCCGCCGCGGCGAGAGGCACGGATACGTCGACCCCCTCGCCTTCCTCTCCGACCCCGGCCCCCCGGTCGCCGACCCCGGGCCTCCCGTCACCGGCTCTCCGCCGGCGCCCCGTCCCGCACCGGCCCCACCACCTCTCCCCGCCGGCCCGGCGCCCGCAGCCCGGTCGATCCCTCGGCCGATGCCCACCCCCCGGCGGGACCCCCTCTCGATGCCCACCCCTCGGCGCGCCCCCAATCCGCCCCCGATCCCGGCTCCGGGCCTGCCCATCGCGGTATGGCTCGGCGCCGGGCTCCTCGCCACGGCGGTCCCCGGCCTGGCTCTCCTCCAGACGGCGCGGCGCAGGCGGCGCCGCGCCCCCACCCACACCCGGCGAGAGGAGGTCGCCATGTCACGGTGAGCGGCCGGCCCGGTGACCCGCAGGCCCGCCGGTAGCCTTGGCCGCCGTGGCCTTCTACGTCACCACCCCCATCTACTACGTCAACGCGGCGCCCCATCTGGGGCACGCCTACACGACGATCGGCGCCGACGTCCTGGCCCGTCACCAGCGCCAGCGCGGGGAGGAGGTCTTCTTCCTCACTGGCACCGACGAGCACGGCGAGCCCGTCGCCCAGGCGGCCGAGAACGAGGGCGTCACGCCGAAGGAGCTCGCCGACCGCAACGCGGAGCGCTTCAAGGCGCTCATGCCCCAACTCGACGTCACCAACGACTTCTTCATCCGCACCAGCGACCCCCAGCACGTCGCCAAGGTGCAGGAGATCCTCCAGCGCGTCCACGACAACGGGCACGTCTACAAGGGCACCTACGAGGGCTGGTACTGCACCCGCTGCGCGGACTTCAAGACCGAGAACGAGATCGGGCCCGACCACACGTGCCTGATCCACGAGGGCTTCCCCCTGGAGCTGGAGAAGGAGGAGAACTGGTTCTTCGCGCTGTCGAAGTTCCAGGAGCGCCTGGAGCAGCTGTACTCGGAGCGCCCCGACTTCGTCCTTCCGGCGGCGCGGTTCAACGAGGCGCGGTCCTTCATCGCGCAGGGCCTGCAGGACGTCTCGCTCTCGCGCGCCCACCTGACCTGGGGGGTCGAGGTCCCGTGGGACCCGAGCCACGTGTTCTACGTCTGGTTCGACGCGCTCCTCAACTACGTCACCGCCCTCTCCTACGCCCGCCCCGGGGAGGACCTGACCGGGAAGTTCTGGCCCGCCCACTACCACCTGATCGGCAAGGACATCCTCAAGTTCCACTCCGTCTACTGGCCCGCGCTGCTGATGGCCGCCGAGCTCGACGTGCCCCGGCGGCTGTTCGTCCACGGCTTCCTGCTCTCGGACGGCAAGAAGATGAGCAAGTCGCTGGGCAACGTCCTGGACCCCTTCGAGGCGATGGACAAGTTCGGCACCGACGCGTTGCGCTTCTACTGCATGCGCGACGTGCCCTTCGGCCAGGACGGGAGCGTCTCGGCCGCCGACTTCGAGACCCGCTACGAGACCGAGCTGGCCAATGAGCTCGGCAACCTCGCGTCGCGCACGATCGCGATGCTCATCCGCTACCGCGACGGCGTCGTGCCCGAAGCCGAGCTCGACCCCGAGCTGGTCGCCGACTTCGCGGGCCTGGCCGACCGCGTGGCGCAGCAGCTCGACGACGCCCAGATCACGGCCGCCCTGGAGGAGATCTGGCAGCGAGTCCGGCGCCTGAACCGCTACGTGGAGGAGCGCGCGCCCTGGCAGCTGGCCAAGGACCCGGACAGGGCGGGCGAGCTGGACACCACGCTGCGCTCGCTGGCCGAGGGGCTCCGCGTCGTCGGGGTCCTGCTGCACCCCTACATCCCCGCGACCACGAAAAAGCTCCTCGACGCGCTCCAGCAGCCCGACACGGACCTGGAGAGCGCCGGGTTCGGGAGCGGGCAGGCCGGCCTCACGGTCCAGGCGCTGGAGCCGCTGTTCCCCAAGACCCCGGCGCCGTGATCGACAGCCACGCCCACCTAGACGCCTGCTCGCGCCCGGAGGCGGATCTGGTCGCCGACGCCGAGCGGGCGGGCGTGCGCCGGATCCTGGCCATCGGGATGACCGGCGCGTCCTGCCGCGCGGCGCTGGCCGCGGCCGAGGCCTACCCGCAGGTCCGCGCCGCCGTCGGGCGCCACCCCAGCGAGTCCACCGGCTTCGACGACGCCGACCTGACCGAGCTGGCGGCGCTGGCCGCGCACGAGCGCTGCGCCGCGATCGGGGAGACCGGCCTGGACTTCAAGCGCGACTACGCCCCGCGCGCGGACATGGAGCGCGCCTTCCGCGGTCAGATCGAGCTGGCGCGCGAGACCGGCAAGCCGCTGGTCATCCACACGCGGGAGGCCGCCGACGAGACGATCGCCCTGCTCGACGCCCACGCGCCGGGCCACCCGACGATCATGCACTGCTTCTCGCTCACCGGCCACCTGGACGCCTGCCTGGAGCGAGGCTGGTGGATCTCCTTCGCCGGCAACGTCACCTACCCGAAGTCCGACGCGCTGCGCGCGGCCGCCATCCGCGTGCCCGAGGACCGGTTGCTGGTGGAGACCGACGCGCCCTACCTGGCCGCGCAGCCCGTGCGCGGCCAGGAGAACGAGCCCGCGCACGTGGTCCACACCGCGCGCCTGCTCGCGGAGGTCCGCGGCGTCACGTACGAGGAGCTGGAGCGGACCGTCGAGCGCAACGCCGCCGAGGTGTTCGGGTGGTGACGGCCGACCTGCCCACGCAGCCGAGCCTGCGCCGCCTGCGGCAGTTCGACGTCCGCCCCAACCGGGAGCTGGGCCAGAACTTCCTCGTGGACTCCAACCTCCTCGGGGTCATCGAGCGCGCCGCGGAACTGGGGCCGCAGGACGTGGTCCTGGAGATCGGCGGCGGCCTGGGGGTGCTGTCCGAGCACCTGGCCGCCCGGGTCGCGCACGTCCACGTGGTCGAGGTCGACCGGCGGCTGGAGCCCGCGCTCCAAGACGCACTGGAGCCGTTCCCCAACGCCACCCTCCACCTGGCCGACGCGATGGCCCTCGACCTCGCCGCGCTGGACCCCGCCCCGGACCGGGTCGTCGCGAACCTGCCCTACGGGATCGCCGCCGGGGCCGTCCTGCGCACGATCGAGGAGCTCCCCACAGTCGCGCGCTGGGTGGTCATGGCCCAGCGCGAGGTGGGCGAGCGCCTGGCCGCCGCGCCCGGCACCTCGGCCTACGGGATCCCGTCGGTGCTGGCCCAGCTGGCCTGCGACGTCCGCGTGCTGCGGCCCGTGTCGCGGCGGGTGTTCCACCCGGTGCCCAACGTCGACTCGGTCCTCGTGGGCCTGGAGCGCCACGGGCCCGCCGCGCCGCCGGCTCTGCGCGCGCTGGTGCAGGCGGCCTTCGCGCACCGCCGCAAGGCGCTGGCCGGTTCGCTCGCGCTGGCGCCGGACGCCGCCCCCGGGGTCCGCGAGCGGGCGCGCGCCGCGCTGGCGGAGATGGGCCGCCCGGAGGACGAGCGCGCCGAGCGCCTCTCGCCCCACGACTTCAGAGCACTGGCGGAGCGACTTCGGTGACCTTCGGCCGTGGAGGCCGCCCGGGGCCGGAAAAGGCCGGACCCCGGCCGCACGGCGGCGCCCTGCGCACCGAGGCGCCGGGCAAGGTCAACCTCTGCCTGTTCGTCGGCCCGGCCCGCGACGACGGGCTGCACGAGCTGGTCTCGCTCGTCCAGCCCCTCGACCTGGCCGACGGCCTGACCATGGAGCCCGCCGATCACGACGAGGTGGTCTGTCCGGGGGTGGAGGGGGAGAACCTCGCCGCCCGCGCGCTGGCCGCGTACCGGGAGGCGAGCGGATGGGAGGACCCCCAGCGCCTGACCATCGAGAAGCGGGTGCCGGTCGCCGCCGGCATGGGCGGGGGGTCCAGCGACGCTGCCGCCACGCTCCGGCTCGCCGCGCACGCCGCCGGACGGCCGGAAGACCCCGTCATCCACGAACTCGCGCCCCGCCTCGGCTCCGACCTGCCCGCCCTGCTGCACTCCGGCGCGACTCTCGTGACCGGGACCGGCGAAGAGGCGACCCCGATCCCGGGACCGGCGCTCGCCCCCGCCGGGCAGGTCCACTTCGTCGTGATGCCCTTCCCGGCCCGGCTCTCGGCGGCCGAGGTCTATGCCGAAGCCGACCGGCTCGGCCTGGCGCGCTTGCCGCAAGAGCTGGCGGTCCGGCGCGCAGAGGTGGAGGCGGCGCTGAAATCGGGCGGCCTCCCGCTCGGGCTGGCGCGCAACGACCTCCAGGACGCCGCGCGCTCGCTGTGCCCCGCCATCGACGGCGCGCTCGACGCCGCGGCGCAAGCCGGCGCCGACACCGCCCTGGTCAGCGGGTCCGGCCCGACCGTGGTCGCGCTGTTCGCGCAGGCCGAGCCGGCGCAGCGGCTGGCCGCCGGCTGGCCGGGCGCAGTCGTCGCCCGCCCCGCGCCCCCCGGGCTCGTGGAGATCCGCACCGCATGATCGCGCTCGCGGCAATCCGGCCCGCCCCCCTGACGCTGGCCGTCCTCCTCACCGCCTTCATCGTCTGGCGCTGGCGGCGCACCGGGACCGAGAACAAGATCCTGGCCGTCGTGGCGGCAGCCGGCCTGGCCGTCTACGGCTCGGGCGTCGTGCACCCGCCGCCGCTGGAGCAGCTGGTCCGCGACGTCGGGCAGGCGTTGGGGCCCTACACGTACATCCTGGTCGGGGTCATGGCCTTCCTGGAGACCGGCGCCTTCGTCGGCCTCGTCGCCCCCGGGGAGACCGTGGTGATCGTCGGCGGCGTCGTGGCCGGCCAGGGCGAGATCAACGTGGTGATCCTGATCGGGCTGGTGTGGGCCTGCGCGTTCGCCGGCGACACCGTGTCGTTCCTGCTGGGCCGGCGGCTCGGCCGCACCTTCCTGATCAAGCACGGTCCGAAGGTGAAGATCACGGAGCAACGGCTGGAGCAGGTGGAGCGCTTCCTCAAGCGCCACGGCGGCCCGACGATCCTGATCGGCCGCTTCCTGGGGCTCGTCCGCGCCCTGGCGCCATTCGTGGCCGGAGCCTCGCGCATGCCGCTGCGCAGCTTCCTGCCCTACGACATCCTGGCGGCGGGGATCTGGTCCACGGCCTTCTGCCTGCTGGGCTACTTCTTCTGGCGCTCGTTCAACCAGGTCGTCCACATCGCCAAGCAGGGCGCGCTGGCCTTCGGGACGACGGTTGGAGTGATCATCGGGGCGGTCATCGCGTACCGCTACCTGAGGGTTCCCGAGAACCGCGCCACCGCGCGGGCCTGGATCGACGCGCAGGCGCAGCGACCGCTGCTGCGCCCCGTGGCCCGCGTCGTGCGCCCGCTGTGGCGGCGCGGCCTGCTGCCCCTCTGGCGCCGCGTCGAGCCCGCCGTCCGCTTCGCCTGGCAGCGCCTGACCCCGGGCCAGCTCGGACTGGAGCTGACCACGCTGCTCGCCGTCGCCGCGGTCGGCAGCTTCGTCTTCTTCGGCCTCGGTTCGCTGGTGGACCAGCGCGACCTGCTGCGAATGGACACCCGCGCGTTCGACCTCGCCGCGCAGCTGCAGGCCCGCTGGCTCGATGACGCGGCCAAGCTCGTGACCTACCTCGGGGCGCTGCCGGTCGCGGGCGGGGCCGTGGCCCTGACCGTGGCCTTCCTCCTCGCCCGCCGCCGCGCGATCGAGGCCGCCGTCCTGGCCGCGGGCATGCTGGGCACCGTCGCCGCCGTGCAGGTGTCCAAGGCCGTCGTCGACCGCGTCCGCCCGTCCGACTCCCTGGTGGCGACGCAGGGCCAGAGCTACCCGTCCGGCCACGCCGCCTACGCCGTGGCCTACATCGCCATCGCCGTGGCGGTGGCCCACGCCTTCCCCCGCAACCTGCATCGCGCCGCCTTCCTCCTGGTCGCGATCGGCGTGGCCGCCGCGGTGGGGCTGACCCGCGTCTACCTGCGCGCGCACTACCTGTCCGATGTGCTCGGCGGCTGGGGGATGGCGGCCACGATCTTCGCCGTGTGCGGGATGGTCGGGCTCGTCGTCGCGTTCGTCCGGCACAATGCGCAGCCACCGCAAGCATGAGCAACACGTCGATCACCTACCTGGTCGGAGCCTGCGCGGGCGTCTTCTCGCTGGCCGCGTTCACGGCCTGGGTCCTCGTCCCCGCTTGGACCTCCTACAGCCGCACCTGGGAGCGTGTGGCCGCTCTGGCGCTCTCGCTCTACGTGCTGGCGGCCTTCGTGGGACTGGGCATCGCGGTCGGCGCGGTGATCATCTACTTCTGGGATCAGATCGGGATTTAGGCGTCCCCGCCTAGAATGCGAGGGTGATGTCCACGCCGGCTCGTCGCCTGCGCGCGGATCACCCGCCCGCCGACGCGCCTCCGGACGGGTCCGATCTCGGTGCGCTCGAGGCCGTTTCCGCCGCGGTGGAAGCGGGCTCCGGCCTGCCCGAGGTGGTGCGCGCGGCCAGCCGCGCCCTGGACGCCTCGCTGCTGCTGGCCGACCCCTCGGGCGCGGTCCTGGCCGTCGCCGCGCGCTCGCCGGCCGACGAGCGCTCGCTGGCCGGCGACGCCGCCGGGGTGGAGATCCTCGAGCTGCGGGTCGCCGACGAGCTGGTGGGACGCCTGCGGATGCGCGTGCGGTCCCGGGTCCCCTCGCCGGTCGTCCTGTCCCTCGTGCGCACGCTGGTCGCCTCCGAGGTCGACCGGGTCCGCGCGCCCGAGCGCGCCTCCGAGGAGGCCGCCACCGCCTTCCTGCACGACCTGATGTCCCCGGGCGCCGACCGCGACGGGCTGCGGGGGCGCGCCAAGGACCTAGGCGTCGACCTCGATTCCGGCGGCAGCGTGGTCGTGGTCCGCGCCACGCCGCTGGTGCCCACCGAGGAGGACTGGCGCGCCCGCGTGCTCGCCGTCGCCGAGCGGGGCGCGCGGGCCGCGGTGCCGAGCACGCTGGCCGCGCCGGCCGACCGCCCGCGGGCCCCGGCCGGCGAGGTCGTGCTGCTGGTGCCCGGAGCCGACGAGGAGCGCGCCCGCCGGCTGGCGGACGCCGTGCTGCGAGAGCTGTCGGCCAGCCTGGCCGGCTTCGCCTTCACGGTCGGTCGCAGCCGGGTCGCCCCCGGCGTGGACGAGCTTCCGCGCGCCGGCCACGAGGCGCTGCTGGCCGCCAACGTCGCCCAGGCCGACGCCGAGGAGCGCCAGGTGCTCGCCTTCGAGGAGACCGGCGCCTACCGGCTGCTGCTGTCCGCGATGAGCGAGAGCCCGGCCGAGCTCCAGCGCTTCTACGCCGAGACGCTGGCGCCGCTGGTGGACTACGACGAGCAGTACGAGACCGAGCTCGTGCAGACGGTCGAGGCCTTCCTGGACTGCGACGGCAACGTGGCCCAGACCGCGGAGCGCCTCTTCGCCCACCGCCACACCGTCCGCTACCGCCTGGAGCGGGTGCGCGAGCTGAGCGGCCTGGACGTGGGCTCCAGCGACGGGCGCGAGAAGCTCTCGCTGGGCCTCAAGGCGATGCACGTCCTGGGCATCGCGGCTCCCCGCGGACCGGCCACCGAGGCGGGCGCCGAGGGCGGCCGGGTACCCGGCCCGGGCAAGTAAACGCAAGAAAACGGGTATGAGCCCGTTGGGAGCAGGTGCCGGGGACGATTCAGCCAGGGGGAATCTGGATGCGTCGCCGTGCCTTGCTCGTTGCCGTCACGCTTGCCGCGCTCACCGCGCCGGCCACCGCGTCCGCTGAGACGCTGCTCGACACCACGGTCGCCGCGGACCGCGCCGTGGCGCGCGACTGCGTCGCCAGCCCGATCTCGGCCGGCGACGGCCTGGCCGTCAGCGGCGTCACCGTGCCCGCGACCGGATGGGTCACCGCCCGGCTGAGCGGCTCGGCCCCGGGCGACTGGGACCTGGCGCTGTTCGACGCCGACACCGGCCGCCGGGTGGCGGCCTCGGCGGGCTTCGGCTCCAACGAGGTGGCGGGAGGGCTGGCCCAGGCCGGGCAGCGCCTCTCGGTCCAGGCCTGCCGGCGCGACGCCGGCGGGCGGACCGCGCAGCTGTCCGTGGACTCGGTGCACATCGACTCCGGTCCGTCGGAGCGCATCTCCATGGCGCGCGTGATCACGCCGGACCGGGCGGCCAAGCATCGCCTGTCGGCGCTCAACCTCGACGTGACCGAGCATGGCGGACGCGGCTTCGTCGGAGTGCTGCTCCACGGCGCCGCGGACGCAACCAAGCTGCGGCGGGCGGGCTTCTCCTACATCGTGGACGTCCCCGACCTGCAGGCCCAGGCGGCCGCCGATCGCCAGGCGGATGCGATCTTCGCGCGCTCGGTCCACGCCTCGGCGCTGCCCAGCGGCCGCACCTCCTACCGCACCCTGGCCGACTACGAGCGCGACCTCAAGGCGCTGGCGGAGGCCAATCCCGACATCGTCAAGCCGCTCGTCCTGCCCCACCAGACCGGCGAGGGGCGCTCGGTCAACGGCATCGAGATCACCACCGACCCGGCCAAGGCGGACGGCAAGCCGGTGTTCGCCCTGATGGGGCTGCACCACTCGCGTGAGTGGCCGTCGGGCGAGAACACGATCGAGTTCGCCATCGACCTGGTCAACGGCTACCGCAGCGGCGACGCCCGGTCGCGCCGGCTGGTGGCCGAGGCGCGGACCGTCGTCATCCCCGTGGTCAACCCCGACGGCTTCAACGCCTCGCGCACCTTCGGCGCCACCGCCGACCCGCGCACGGGTCGCGGCGCTCCCAACGAGGCCGAGGACGACGAGACCGTCAACATCCTCACCCACCCCAACGAGTACCGGCGCAAGAATTGCCGCGTGCCCAACAGCGACCGCTACACCTGCGCCGGCCCGGCGCTGGGCCTGGCGTCCACGGGCGTGGACCCGAACCGCAACTACGGCGCCCTGTGGGGCGGCGAGGGCGCCAGCGCCGATCCGCTGGGCGAGACCTACCGCGGTCCCGGACCATTCTCGGAGCCGGAGACGAAGAACATCCGCGACCTCGTCTCCACGCGCCAGGTGGTGACGCTGATCACGAACCACACGTTCTCCAACCTCGTGCTGCGCCCGCCGGGCGTGGCCGCGCAGGGCGCCCCGGTCGACGAGCCGCTGCTCAAGCAGCTGGGCGACGCCATGGCGGCGCAGAACGGCTACACCAGCCAGCGCGGCTACGAGCTCTACGACACCACCGGCACGACCGAGGACTGGAGCTACGGCGTCACCGGCGGTCTCGGATACACGTTCGAGATCGGGTGCGTGGACAAGGACACCGCCACGGGGGAGTGCAAGACCGGCCACTTCCACCCGCCGTTCGCCGAGGCGGTGAAGGAGTACGAGGGCACGACCCCGTACGCCGACGCCAACGGGCACGACGGCAAGGGGAACCGGGAGGCCTACTTCCTGGCGCTGGAGAGCACCGCCGACTCCGCGCGCCACGCGGTCCTGCAGGGGCGCGCGCCGGCCGGGGCGGTCCTGAAGCTGCACAAGGAGTTCACGACCGAGACCTCGCCGGTCCTGGACGACCGCGGCCGCGACGGCGCGGTGCAGACCTTCCAGGACAAGCTGGACACCACGATGACCGTGCCCGCGTCGGGCAGCTTCGAGTGGCACGTCAATCCCTCGACCCGCCCGCTGGTGGCGCTGGAACGCGGCAGTCACCAGAGTGGGACGCCCAGCCCGCCGCAGTCGTTCTCCGGCGATCCGTCGACCGCCGCCCCGTGCGGCGATCCCTCCACCGGCGACGACACCTGCGTCAACGACCACGTGTTCGAGATCCCCGACGACCCGACCAAGGACAACGCGGTGGCCGTGGTCCGCATCGACTGGACCACGCCGGCCAGCGACTGGGACATGCGGGTGTACCGCGCGGACGCCGGCGGCCAGCCGGTCGGCACGCCCGTCGGAGCTTCCCAGCAGGGGACCACGGTCTACGAGCAGACGAAGATCGCGGGGCAGCCCGGGCGCTACGTGGTGCGAGTCAACAACTACGCCGCGGCCGAGCCCTACACCGGGAGCGTCTCCTTCCGGGCGACCGAGCCGTTCCGCGGGGCCAAGGTCGAGAGCTGGACGCTGACCTGCAAGTCGCCCGGCGGCACCGAGACCCAGGCCGTCACCATCGGCCGCGGGGAGCGGCGCACGCTCGACCTCTCGGCGTGCGGCCCGATTCCGGGCGGGGTGACCGGCGCCGGGTCGTCCGGGACGGGCGCGATCGCTCCGCGCAGCGCGGCCGGCGCGGCCGGCGCCGGGGCGGCTCGCTGCGCGGACCGCAGCGCCCCGGTGACGTCCTTCGCCCGCGGTGGGCTGCGGGCGTCGCGCAGCGCCCTCACCCTGGCCGGCGGCTCCCGTGACCGCGGGTGCGGCGCGCGCGGGGCCGGCGCGGTCTCGCGCGTGTACGTCGCCGTCTACCGTCCGGCGGCCGGGGGATGCCGCCATCTCCAGGCGGGCGGACGGCTGTCGGCGCGGCGCTCCTGCGCCCGGCCGACGTTCCTGCGGGCGGCGGGCGCCTCGCGCTGGCGCTTCAGCCGCCGTGTGAGCCTGCCTGCGGGGCGCTACGTGGCCCTGGCGTCGGCCCGCGACGCGGCCGGGAACGCGGAGCGCGCCCGGCGGATCGGCTTCCGGGTGCGTTGATTCGAATAGATAAGCGCAAGAAACCGTCCTTCGGCCCGTTGGGGCCATTGTCGAGGACGACTCGAGCAGGGGGAACCGAATGATTCGTGGACGTGTGCTGGCCGTGCTGTGCGCGCTGGGCGTTTTCCTGGTGTGGGTGGCCCCTGCCGCGGCATCGCCCGTGGCCACCAGCGACCAGCAGTACCAGGTGCTCGGCCGGGTCTTTCCCGACCCCCTGGCCAACTGCGGCCGGGTCGGCTCGGACCCCTGCTCGCCCAACGCCCAGGGCAACGTCCACGCGATCTCCTTCATCCAGTACCAGGACCTCGTCAACGGCCTGACGTACATGAACTCCAAGCCCGAATGGCAGCGCTACCTGGAGGTCTGGACGCTGGACGGCAAGCTCTCGTACGCCGCGGACGATCCGGTCAACACCGACGGGAAGAAGGCGTTCCCGGGCAACACCATGCCCCAGATGGAGTTCACGCCGCGCAAGGAGCACCTCTCGGCGGGCGTGCCGACGACCAACTACTCGCGCAGCAAGTCCAAGCTCTTCGTGGCCCGGGTGACGGACGAGAACGTTCCCGACTCGGCCAAGAAGCGCATGACGATCTCGCTGTCGATCCACGGCATCGAGCGCGCCGGGGTCGAGGGCGGCACGCGCGCGATGGAGGACCTGGTCACCGCCTTCACCACCGGGAAGGCGAGCCGGGCGATCGTGCCCGCATCGGTCAAGGCCGGCGCGCCCACCTTCGCCGACGTCCTGCGCCACACGATCATCTACTTCACCTACCCCAACCCGGACGGGTGGCGGCGCGGCTCCATCTCCGAGGGCGGCCTGTCGTTCCAGCGCTACAACGGCAATGGGGTGGACCCCAACCGCGACTGGCCGGACATCGGCTACTCGTTCCGCGGCTACTCCGGCGCGTCGGAGCCAGAGACGCGCGCGTTCCAGCACTTCTACGGCGACATCATGGCGAGCGGGAAGAAGTTCACGGCCGGCGACGACCTCCATGGCCAGCCGTTCGCGGACGCCCTGTCCTTCACGATGCTGCCCCACGGCCGTCACGACCTGGGCAAGGACACGCGCCTGCGCGAGACGGCCAAGACGATCCACCTGGCCTCCTACCAGGCCCTGAAGTGGTCGCCGGTCATCCAGCCCAACGACGCCCCGCCCGGGGGCACGACGGGTTGCGTGGACACGCTCGCGGCCGGCGCGGCCTGCGCCAAGATCTACGGCCAGACCTGGGGGTCGGTCTACGACACGATCAACTACACGACCACCGGCACGCTGGGCGACTGGTTCGACTCCAAGGCGGGGCTGAACGCCGACGGGATCGACAACGAGATGTCCTACTCGCACATCGACAAGGACACCCGTTTCGACCCCCACACCGAGCAGCTGCACGTGGACGGCAACAAGGCGCTGCTGTACGCGCACCTGGCCGACATGCTCGCGCCGGTCACCGGCGCGATGGAGGTCCCCGGGCCGCAGGGCTACGTGCCCAGCCCGCGCCTCAAGCGCGCCGAGCAGAACATCCAGCCCGGCCCGCCGCCGGGGACGCAGCCGCAGCCAGGCAAGTCCTACGGCCCGGACAAGAACGTGCCGACGTCGGACGGCAACAACAGCGTCCCCCTGGACGCGGTCTTGCGCTCCGCCCAGTACTACAACGGCGGCATGCGGGTCGACGTGACCACGACGAACGTGCAGGGGCTCCAGCCGGGCGACCGCACGATCGTGATGAAGCTCCAGTGCAGGGGGTGCGACGAGCACATCGCCGCCAACGGGTCGACGCAGACCGCCAACGACTGGGTCACCGTGGCCGAGGACTGGAACCAGCAGCAGCTGTACGCCCGCGCCGGGCTGACCGCCTCCATCAACCGGCCCCAGGCCAACAAGGGAGCCGGCGGTGCCGTGGAGTGGCGTGTGCTCATCTCCCCGCAGGCCGGGCCGGTGCAGGTGACGACCGAGTTCAGCGCGGGGCCGGCTACCAGCGACGGCAGCTACATCTCCACCCCCGGCAAGCCGTCCAAGGAGCCGCCGCCGAAGCTGCACTCCTACGACGTGGCGAACACCGACGCGCTGGCCGACCTGAACTCGTTCATCGGCAACGCGGCCAACCGCTTCTCCGCCATCGAGCCGCGCAAGGTCATCGCCGGCACGCAGTCGCTGTCCGGGCTGCGCACGCTCGTTCTGGCCGACTCGCTGCTGCCCGGCTACACCGGCCTGTACGCCGGCGAGCCGTCGGGCTCCACCGCTCCGACCGCCCAGGTCAACTACACCCAGCCCGGCGATCCCACGACGCCCAGCCAGGGCGCCGCGGGGTGCTCGGAGTCGCCTCAGAGCACGCGCTACACGCCCGAGTTCACGATCGGCCCGCAGGACAACAACGACAAGATGCACGTCAGCGTCACGTGGAGCACCCCCGGCGACTACGACATCCACGCGCAGCGCAAGGAAGGGTCCACCTGGACGACCGTCCAGAGCGGGACGAACGGGCCGCCGAGCAACGTGAGCGACGAGTTCGTCGACGTGTCTCGCCCCACTCCGGGGACGTGGCGCATCGCCGTCGTGAACTGCGCCGCCACGGACTTCCAGTGGACCGCGAAGGTCGACTTCACCGCGATCCCCGCCGCGGCGGCCGCCGGTCCCAGCGCGTACACCGTGGACGAGAAGAACGCCTGGGCCACCAAGCTGGGTGAGTGGGTGCGCGCCGGCGGCAACCTGGTGCTCACCGACGGGAGCCTGAAGGGCCTGCAGGAGCTGACCGCGATCCCGGCCACCGCGGTCTCGCGCCAGACCGTCTACGCCGGGCAGGTCACGTTCGGGCGCGACGTCAACAAGGACGGCACCCTGGACGAGCCCGACACGCTCTCCGACCCGCTGGCCGCGAACATCAAGCAGCCTGGCGCCCGCTTCAACAGCGGGATGCGCCGGCAGACGTACGAGCCGACGCCGCTGGGCTTCGCGATCCAGGGCGACACCGGCGCGGACGCGGCCAACGCCCGCCAGTACGACGTCGACATCACGGCGTTCAAGAACGCCGGCGGGCGCGTGGCCGGGACCTCGGTCGACTCCGGCACCCGCAGCGCGAAGGCGGTCCTCACCCGCGTCGCGCTCGGCGAGGTGCCGCTCGGCCAGGGGCGCATCCGGGTGGCCGGCGGTCTGCTGCCGCAGCCGGAGACGAGCTTCGACCATCCCCTGGGGATCGAGTCCCACGCCCTCACCTACACGGGCTACATCCTGCTGTGCAACCTGCTGGACGCCCAGTGCAAGGTGCGGCCGGCGGGGTCGGGCGCGGGTGGCTTCGGCGCCGGCGGGGCCGGAGCGCACGCCTGCGGGACCCGCAGCGTGCTGGAGTCCACGATCTCACGGCGGACGGTGCGCACCACGTCGCGACGGCTGGCCCTGCGGGGAACGACTCGCGTCGCTGCCTGCGCGCGCAATGTCCGGCTGCGGGTGACGCGGGTGTACATCGCGGTCTATCGCCCGGTGCGCAAGGGCTGCCGGCACATGAAGGCCAACGGGCGGCTGACGGGGCGGCGCTCGTGCCGCCGGCCGATCCTGCTCCTGGCCCGCGGCACCACGAGCTGGCGCGTCTCGCGCCGGGTGAACCTGCCCCGGGGGCGCTACTCCCTCTGGGTCCTGGCCCGGGACAACTACGGGCACCGCGAGCACGGCACGCGGCGCGGCCGCCGCGCGATCTACCGCCTGCGCTGACGAAATAGGATCGGGCCGATGAGGTTCGTCGACCTCTCGGCCCCGATCCAGCCCAGCCCGCCGGAGACGCCCGAGCCCCTGCGCACGGAGATCGCGTTCTCCGGCCACGAGGCGGGCGCGCAGCAGATCGAGTCGATGCTGGGCGTGCCGGCGCGGCTGCTGCGCGGCGGGGAGGGCTGGGCCACCGAGGAGTTCACGCGCTTCGGGACGCACAACTCGACGCACGTCGACGCGCCGTGGCACTACAACTCGACGATCCGCGGCGAGCGGGCGCAGACGATCGACGAGCTGCCGCTGGAGTGGTTCCACGGGCCCGGGGTCGTGCTCGATTTCGCGGGCCGCGAGGACGGGGACGCGATCTCCGCCTCCGACGCCCAGGCCGCCCTGGCCGCCGCGGGCCACGACCTGCAGCCGGGCGACATCGTGTTGGTGCACACCGGCCGCGACGCCTTCTACGGCGAGCCGGACTACATCGCCCGCGGGCCAGGCGTGACCGCGGAGGCCACGCGCTGGCTGTGGGACCAGGGTGTGCGGGTGATGGGGATCGACGCCTGGGGCTGGGACGCCCCGCTGCACCTCCAGGCCGCGGAGGCCAACGAGCGCGACGAACCCGGAGTCTTCTGGGCCGCCCACCAGGCCGACCTGCCCTACTCCCAGATCGAGCGCCTCGTCAACCTCGCCGAGCTCCCACCCACCGGCTTCACCATCTCCTGCTTCCCCCTGCGGATAGTCGGCGCCAGCGCCGCCCCGGCCCGCGTGGTGGCCATGGTGCCGTAGCGGACTACGCTTCACCCACACCCTGGGGAGTGGTGTAACGGCAGCACGGTGGGTTTTGGTCTCACAAGTTCAGGTTCGAATCCTGGCTCCCCAGCTCAGCCCTGGTACAGTCCCAGGTGGCTACTTCGGGGGCTACCTTGGCTGAGATCGGGATCAAGCAGTTGAAGAACACCGCCTCGCAGGTGATCGAGGACGTCGAGGCGGGCGAGCGCGTGATCGTGACCAAGCGCGGCCGGCCGGCCGCCGTGATCATGTCCATCGAGGACGCGGAGGACTTCGTCCTGGCCCATGCGGAGGAGTTTGTGGAGATGCGCCTGTCCGGGCGCAAGGCCCACCGGGCCGGGCGCTCGATCTCCCTCGACGATCTCTGAGCCGGCCATCGTCGGATAGTCGCGCGCATGGCCAGTTCCGCCTATGAGGTCCGGCTCGCTCCCGCCGCGGCGCGTGCAATGCGAAAGCTCGACGCGAAGTCGCGCGACCGGATCGTGCGCGCCGTGGTCGCGCAGGCGGCGCGCGCGGCGTCTGCCGCATCCGGTCGGCGCGGCGGCAAGAGCGTCAAGGCCCTCCAGGGCAAGTCGGACCGGTTCTTCCGGCTGCGCGTCGGCGACCACCGCGCCATCTACGACGTCATCGAGGAGGAGCGCGTCCTGCTCGTGCTCGGCGTGGTCCACCGCCGCGACCTGGACCGGTGGCTGCGGGGACGCTAGGGACGGCTAGCATCCGCCTGTGGCCGCCCCGACCGTAGTGATCCTTGCCGCCGGGCAGGGCACGCGCATGCGCTCGGCTATCCCGAAGGTGCTCCACGAGATCTGCGGGCGGCCGATGGTGGCGTGGCCGGTGGCCGCGGCGCAGGAGGCCGGGGCGGGCCGCATCGTCGTCGTGGGCTCCCCCGGCGGCGCGCTGGACGGCGCTCTGCCCGAGGGCGTCGAGCTCGCGGTCCAGCAGGAGGCGCGCGGGACCGGCGACGCCGTCCGCGCCGCGGCGGACCTGATCGATCCCGCGACCACGGTGGTCGTGCTCTCCGGCGACGTCCCGCTGATCACCGCGCAGGCGATCCGCGATCTGGTGCAGGCGCACGAGCGCAGCGGGGCGGCGGCCACCATGGCCACCATGGAGCTGGACGACCCGGCGCAGTACGGCCGCGTCGTGCGCGGTCCCGACGGCAGCGTCGAGCACGTGGCGGAGGCCAAGGCCGACGGCGATGCGACCGAGACGGAGCTGGCCATCCGCGAGGTCAACACCGGCGTCTACGCCTTCGACGGGTCCCGCCTGCTGGAGGCACTGGAGCGCATCCAGCCCGACAACGCCCAGGGCGAGTACTACCTCCCGGACGTGCTCAAGGTCTTTCGCGGCGACGATCACGGCGTCGCCGCCCACCTGGTGGACGACCCCTCGATCGTCCTGGGGATCAACGACCGGGTCGACCTGGCCCGGGTCCGCGGGCTGGCCCAGCGGCGCATCCTGGAGGCGCACATGCGCGCGGGCGTGACCATCGTGGACCCGGTCACCACGCTCGTGGACGTGGGCGTCCGGATCGGCCAGGACACGGAGATAGAGCCGGCGACGTTCCTGCGCGGCGGCACCACCATCGGCGAGCGCTGCGCGGTGGGCCCGGCCACGACCCTGGTCGACGTGACCCTCGGCGACGAGGTCACGATCCGCCACTCCTACGGGGTGGAGTCCGAGGTCCGCTCGGGCTCCGGCGTTGGCCCGTTCGCCTATCTGCGCCCTGGCACCCTGGTGCGCGAGGGCGCCAAGATCGGGACGTTCGTGGAGGTCAAGAACTCCGACATCGGGGAGGGGGCGAAGGTCCCCCACCTGTCCTACCTGGGCGACGCCGACGTGGGGGAGGGCTCCAATCTGGGCGCCGGCACCATCACCGCCAACTACGACGGCCGCGACAAGCACCGCACCAAGATCGGCAAGCGCGTGCACGGCGGGGTGGACACCAGCTTCGTCGCGCCCGTCGAGGTCGGCGACGATGCGTGGACAGCGGCGGGCTCGACGATCGTCAACGACGTCCCGCCCGGCGCGCTCGGCGTGGCCCGCGAGCGCCAGCGCAACGTCGAGGGGTTCGACGAGCGCAAGCAGCGGGATGGCTGAACGAACCGTCGGCCCCGGTGCGTACACTCGAATCGCGATGAGCCTGGCTGAGCCACACACGGCGGTCCAGCGCACGAGCTTGGACATCGACTACGACAAGCGGCTGATGCTCTTCTCCGGGCGGGCCAACCCGGAGCTGGCGGCCAAGATCGCCGGGAAGCTGAACGTGGACCTGGGCCCGGTCACGCTGAAGACCTTCTCCGACGGCGAGGTCTACGCCCGCTACGAGGAGTCCATCCGCGGGGCCGACGTCTTCATCGTCCAGCCCACCTGCGGCAACCCCACGACCGGCGTCACCGCCAACGACGCGCTGATGGAGCTGCTGGTGATGATCGACGCCGCGGTCGGCGCCAGCGCCCACCGCGTGATCGCCGTCACCCCCTGGTACGGGTACTCGCGCCAGGACAAGAAGTCCCTGCCGCGCGAGCCGATCACCGCCCGCCTGGTGGCACGGATGCTCGAGGGCTCCGGGGCCGACCGCGTCTTGACCATGGACCTGCATTCCGGCCAGATCCAGGGCTTCTTCCAGAAGCCGGTGGACCACATGACCGCGCTGCCGATGCTCACCCAGTACTTCACTGACAAGGGCCTGGACGACCTCGTGGTGGTCTCGCCGGACGCCGGCCGGGTGAAGCTGAACAAGAACTTCGCGGCCAAGATCGGGGCCGAGCTGGCGATCCTCAACAAGGAGCGCCCGGCCCAGCAGGTCGCCGAGATCGGCTACGTCATCGGCGACGTGCGCGACAAGACCGCGGTGATCGTGGACGACATGATCGACACCGCCGGGACGCTGAAGGCGGCCGCCCAGACCGTCCTGGACGAGGGCGCGGCCCGCGTTTACGCGGCGGCCACCCACGCCGTGCTGTCCGGCGACGCCTTCGAGAACCTCGCCTCCTCGCGCTTCGAGGAGATCGTGGTCACCGACACCATCCCGCTGCGCCCCGGCGCGCCCGACAACATCCGCGTCCTGTCGTGCGCCGAGCTGCTGACCGACTCGATCCGACGCATCTTCACCGACGAGTCCGTCAGCGACGTGTTCGGCGGCGAGAACCAGCTCTTCTGAGCGCCGCGGCCGACCTGATGAGCCTCCTCGGCCTCTCGGAGGACGAGCTGTGCCGCACCCTGGGCGTCGATCCGCTGACGCTGCTCACGGGCCAGCTGGACCACCGGCCCGAGCTGCCCATCCTGCTCGACCTGCTGGTCGAGGCGCAGGAGCGCGCTTCACCGGCCGTCCTGCAGCGCTGGGTCCGAGCCCAGGGGCCGCACGGCCGTCCCATCGACCAGCTCCTGGCGCGCGACTTCGGCGCGTTCGAGGACTCCCTGGCCGACCTGTCCGCCCGCGGATTCGTCCTGCGCGGCGGAGGGGTCTGACCCCCTACTCCTGCTCGGGCTTCTCCTCACCCGGCCACGCGCCGGTCAGGGACGAGAACCCCTTGGCCCCGGCGCGCTCCACGGCCGCGCGCGTCACCTTGAACGTCACGCCCTCGACGGCGGCGGCGGCCAGCACCTTGGGCCACGTCGTCCGCCGCGTGTTCGGCTTGGGCGGCTCCTCCTCGTCGATCAGGCCCCAGACCTGGTCGAAGATCTTGCGCGAGAGAAAGCCCGCAACGAGGCCGAGCAGGATGGCGAAGGGCTTGTAGATCAGGGTCATCGGTGTTCATCATCTACCACGTCCGGGCCAATCTCGACCATTCAGGCATGGAAGGCCAACTCCACAGCGACGAAGGGCCCGCCGAGGACCTGCTCAAGCGAGCGCTCACGGACGAGGAGGGCGCCGCCGCCGTGGCGCTGCGCGTGGGCGGCCTGCCGGTGTCCGATTCCGTCACCGTGATCTTCCACGGGCGCCGCGACCTGTCGACCCTGCAGACGTACATCACTCCGGGCGTGAAGGGTGCGGGCAGCGCGGTCCGGGCCGAGGAGCTGCTGCGCGTCCCGTGCGACCTGGACCTGGCCGAGGCCGAGGACCGCGAGGAGGCCGAGCGCCTGTACGCCGACCAGGCGCGCGCGCTGCGCGACGCGCTGATCGGCGCCGAAACCGTCCTGAGCGTGTGGGCGCAGCCGCTGGAGGAGCTGGCGGAGGGCGACGTCGCGGTCGACCGCTCCGTGGTCCTGGATGTGACGCTTCCCGCGCACCGGCTGCTCCCGGTCGCGCTCGTGGCGCCCGAGCGCCGGCTGGTCGTCACGCCGGTCTGTGGCGCCCGGACCCTGGCCGAGGGCCGTCCGCCGCTGGGCATCGCGTGCGCCCAGCAGGGCGTCGCCCGCGTCTACCCGCTGCCCGACGACCCCGAGCGCTGCCTGCAGGACTTCCTGGCGGCCGCGGCCGAGCACGCCCACGGCCTGGCCGAGCACCTCGAGCACCAGGAGGCCTCCGTGGAGCGCTTCCTGCAGCTCAACGGCGACGACGGCTTCCAGCCCACCGCGTGAGGCGATTCCTCCTCGTCGTGACGGCGATCGTCGTCTTCGTGGCCGTGAGCGCGCTCGTCGCGCGGGCGATCGGCGCGGGCACCACGGCCCGCAACGAGGTCACGGACCTGGTCAAGCTCGAGTCCCGCGGTGACGCGCGCGCGGTCGTGGCCCGGCTCGCGGGCTGTGCCGACGACCCGGCCTGCCGCGACCGGACCACGGCCCTGGTGCGCCGGGTGCGCGGGGGCGGGCGGGTGCGCATCCTGCGCCTGGACGGCGTGTCCGGCTTCGCCCTGGGTGACAGGACGGAGACCGCGCGCGTGGCCTGGAAGGCGGGCACCCGGCTGCCGGTCGTCCAGTGCATCCGCGTGCGGCGGACCGGCGACCCCGTCTCCGGCTACCGGGTCCGGTTGCTGAGCGTGTCCGCCCCGATCGGGCGCGAGTCCGGCTGCTAGACCGGCCGGGCGCGGCGAACCGCGCTAGCGCCCCGCCGGCGTGGGGCGCGGCGAGCGGCCCGGCTCGCGGGCCGGACGGCGCTCGGGGCGCGGCAGCAGGTCGGCCAGCCGCCGCTCGTCGCGCAGGCGCCGGCGGGCGGGTTGCGCGTCGTCGGGAAGCGGGAGCCCGCCGCCGCCCGGGCCACCCGGCGCCCGCGGGGGCGGCCGGTCGCTGCCACCGCCGTCGCCGCCGTCCCCGTCCTCGGGGGGCGGCCATCCGCGCACGGTCCCGGTGCGCAGGAACATCACCAGCAGGGCGGCGACCACGGCCAGTCCGACCACGTGCAGGCCGATGAAGAGGGCGACCAGCTGGACGTCGCGGGCCATCCGGGGAGGGTAGCGCGCAGCAGGCCTTCCGCTACCATGCCCGGTCGCTCATGGCGACCTCCGAAACCACCGCCCTGGCCGGCGAGTCCCGCAGCCCCGGGAGCTCTCGCGCCACCCGCCGCCTGCGTCGCGAGGGCCTCGTGCCCGGCATCGTCTACGGCGGCGACGGCGACTCCGTCTCCTTCCAGGTCGGCGCGCGCGACCTGCGCAACGCGCTCGCGCACGGCGGCGCCGTGATCGACCTGGCGCTGGACGGCGGCAAGGCCCAACCGGTCGTGGTCAAGGACGAGCAGCGTCACCCGGTCACGGGGACCCTGCTCCACGTCGACCTGCTGCGGGTCCGCCTGGACCGCGCCATCCAGGCCGTCACGATCATCGATCTCATCGGCGCCGAGGACGCGCCCGGGGTCAAGGAGGGCGGCGTGCTGGAGCAGACCACGCGCGAGATCAACATCGAGGCGCTCCCCACCAGCATTCCCGACTCCATCCAGCACGACGTGTCCGAGATGCAGATCAACGACACGGTCACGCTGTCCGCCCTGCAGGTCCCCGAGGGTGTCACGCTCCTCGACGACCTCGAGGAGACCGTCATCGCCTCCCTCTCGCCGCCGCGCGTGGAGGAGGAGCCCGAGATCGAGGAGGAGACCGAGCTCGTGGGCGAAGAGGGCGAGGCGCCCGAGGGCGAGGCCGCCGCCGAGGGCGAGGCCCCGGCCGAGGGCGGCGACTCCGGCGGCGACGAGAACGGGTAGTCCCCCTCCGTCGTGCGCCTGCTGCGCTCAGGCGGCGGCCCGGTGGACTGGCTCGTGGTCGGCCTGGGCAATCCGGGCCGCGAGTACGACGGAACGCGCCACAACGTCGGCTTCGAGGTGGCGCAGGCCCTGTCCGAGCGCTGGGAGTTGCCGCGCGCCAAGTCGAAGTTCAACGGCCTGCTGACCCAGGGGCGGACCGGGCCGGGCGGCCCGCGCGTGGCGGTCCTGATGCCCCAGACCTACATGAACGAGGCCGGGCGCTCGGCCGGGCCGGCCCGGGGAGCCCTGAAGGTGCCGCTGGACCGCGTGCTGGTCGTCCACGACGAGATCGATCTGCCCTTCGGCCGCGTCGAGACCCGGACCGGCGGCGGGCTGGCCGGGCACAACGGCCTTAAGTCGCTGCGGCGCGAGCTGGGCAGCCCGGACTTCGTGCGCGTGCGGGTCGGCGTCGGCCGTCCCGACAGCACCGACCCGGAGATCGTGTCCGCGCACGTCCTGGGCCGTTTCCGGGAGGGGCGCGACGAGGTGCGCGACCTGGTGGAGCGCGCCCGCGACGCCGCGGAGCGCGTGGTGACGGGATGAGCCCGCGCGACTGGGACGCCCAGAGCTACGAGGCCCAGGCCGGCGGCGTGCGCGCCTTCGGCCACACCCTCCTCGAGGCCCTGGAGCTGCGCGGCGACGAGGTGGTCCTGGACGCGGGGTGCGGCGACGGAGGCGTCACGCGCGACCTGCTCGACCGCCTTCCCGACGGCCGCATCTACGCGGTCGACGGCTCGCCGGCGATGGCGCAGCACGCCCGCGTCGCGCTGGGGGGCGACCCGCGGGCCTCGGTCCTCGTGTCCGACCTGCTGGAGCTGGAGCTGCCCGAGCCGGTCGACGTCGCCTTCTCCAGCGCGACGTTCCACTGGATCTCCGACCACGACCGGCTGTTCGAGCGCCTGCGTTCTGCGCTGCGGCCCGGCGGACGCCTGCTGGCCCAGTGCGGCGGGGCGGGGAACATCGCGGCCGTGCGCGAGGCCATCGCGGAGGCCGCGTCGCAGGACCCGTACCGCCGGCGCCTGCACGGCTGGGAGGGCCCCTGGAACTTCGCGACGCCGGACGAGACGCTGGCGCGCCTGGAGCGCGCCGGCTTCGCCGACGCACAGGCGGGCCTGCACACGGAGATCGTCCATTCCACGGAGCCGGTCCGCTACCTGGCCACGATCATCATGGGCGAGCATCTGGAGCGCCTGCCGGCGTGGGAGCGCGACGGGTTCGCCGCGGCCGTGGCCGCGCGCCTGCCCGATCCGCTGGACATCGAGTACGTGCGTCTCACGCTGCGCGCCCGCCGCGCGTAGGATCGCTCCATGTACCACGACGGCGCCCGCCGTCTGCAGGACCGCTTCGACACCCGCCGCATGGCGGACGTCCTGGAGCGCCGCAAGGTCGCCGACACGATCTCCGCGAGCGACCGCGAGTTCATCGAGGCGCGCGACATGTTCTTCCTGGCCACGTCGGACGCGCAGGGGCGCCCGACGTGCTCCTACAAGGGCGGCGACCCCGGGTTCGTGCGCGTGCTGGACGAGCGGACCGTCGCCTTCCCCAACTACGACGGCAACGGGATGTATCTGAGCCTGGGCAACGCGCTGGTGAATCCGAACGTGGGCCTGCTGTTCGTGGACTGGCAGGGGCAGTCCCGGCTGCGCCTGGAGGGGGAGGCCACGCTGGATGCCGAGGATCCGCTGCTGCCGCAGTACCCCGAGGCGCAGCTGGTCGTGCGCGTCGCCGTCCGCGCGGTCTTCCCCAACTGCCCGCGCTACATCCACCGCATGGAGCTGGTGGAGCGCTCGCGCTTCGTGCCCCGGCCCGCCGACGGGGAGACCCCCGTTCCCGCCTGGAAGCGCGCGGACTGGATGCCGTCCGATGCCCTCCCGGCGGACGATCCGGCGCACCGGACAACAGATACAGGATAAAGCCAATCAAGATTGTGTAGTTTATGTCCTCGCATGCGCGTGGACATCCACCAGCACCTGTGGACCGAGCCCCTCGTGGCGGCGCTCGCGCGCCGCAGCGAGCCGCCCTTCGTGCGCCGGATCGAAGGCGAGTGGGTGCTGCGCATCCCCGGCGAGCCGGAGTGGGCGCTGCAGCCGGCGACGCTCGACCTCGAAGCCCGCGCGGCGGAGGTGCGCCGCGACGGAGTGGACCGCGCGCTGGTCGCCCTGTCCAGTCCCACCGGCATAGAAGCGCTGCCGGCGGGCGAGGCGCGCCCGCTCGTGGAGGCCCACCTGGAGGGGGTGGCGGCGGCGCCCGGCTGCTTCGCGGCCTGGGGCGCGCTGGCCCTGGACGACGCGCGGCCGGCCGAGGTCGACGACCTGCTCGACCGCGGGTTCGTCGGGCTCTCGCTGCCCGCGGGCGCCATCGCCACTCCCGCCGGCCTGGAGCGCTGCGGCCCGCTGCTCGAGCGTCTCGAGCGCCGCGGCGCACCCCTCTTCGTCCACCCCGGGCCGGCGCCGTGGCGGGCGCCCGTCGCCCATCCGGGCGGAGCGCCGCTGTGGTGGCCCGCGCTCACGGGGTACGTGGCCGAGATGAACGCCGCCTGGCACGCGTTCACCGCGCTGGGGCGCCGCGAGCATCCCCATCTGCGGGTGGCCTTCGCCATGCTGGCCGGCGGCGCCCCGCTGCACCTGGAGCGCCTGGCCGCGCGCGGTGGCCCCACCGGCGGCGCCACCGATCCCGACATCTACTACGACACCTCCTCCTACGGCGATCGGACCGTCGACGCGATGATCCGCTGCGTCGGCATCGACCAGATCGTCTACGGCTCCGACCGCCCCGTGGTCGGTCCCGCGCCCTGGGCGCTGGGCCAGGCGGCCCGCCACGCGGCGCTGGTCGAGAACCCGGGCCGGCTGCTCGCCGGCTCGCGGGCGCCCGCCCCCGCGAGGGCCTACGCGTGATCGACCGGCCCCACGACCGCGACCTCGAGCCGCGCGAGCTGGTCGCGCTGGTCGAGGACCTGGCCGCGCGCCGGGGGCTGTGGGAGGACCTGGTCAGCCACGACCCAGCGCAGCGCAACTACCACGAGCTGCTGCGCGACCGGCACGCCAGCGCCTGGCTGATCTGCTGGATGGACGACCAGGACACGGGATTTCACGACCACGACCTGTCCGGCGGGGCGGTGACGGTGGTCTCGGGCCGAGTGGCCGAGGAGCGGATGGTCCTCGGCGGTCCGCCGCGCCGCCGCGTCATCGGGCCCGGCGAGTCGTTCGCCTTCGCCGCCTCCGACATCCACCGCGTGGCCCACGAGCCGGGCGCGCCGGCGGTCACCCTGCACGCGTACTCGCCACCCCTGTGGCGCATGGGCGCCTACCTCGTCGAGCCCGACGGATCGCTCCAGCGCCACTCGGTGTCCTACGCCGAGGAACTGCGCCCGCTGACCGCCTGAGCGGCGCGCCCACACGCGTACACTGGACGTAGCACCCCGGCCGCGCGTTCCGCGCGGTCGTTCGTGCTGCGCACATGGCCCTCAGACCGCTTCTCACCTACGCCCAGGAAGACCCGGATGTCGCCGCTCTCGCCCGCGAGGGCGGGACCGCGTTCGCGTCCCCCGCGCTGCGCGGCTACCTGGCCGCGGCGCTGGCCGACGCGGACTCCAACGCGGGCCGCCCGGTGCTGGTCGTGGCCGGCGACGACCGCTCGGCGCGCGACCTCGCGGTCGACCTGCGGGCCTGGCTGCGGCCGCGGCCCGTGCGCTTCTATCCCTCCCGCGGCGTCACCTACGAGTCCCATCTGGCGCCGCCCCCGCACCTGGTCGGCCTCAGAGTCGCGGCCCTGGACGCCCTGATCGGCGACGGGGTCGGTGACGAACCCGCCGGTGACGTCTCCGGCGCCGACGGCCGCTCCCCCGAGCCGCCCGTCATCGTCGTCTCGGCCGTGGCCCTGGCGGAGAAGGTGCCGGACCCCGCCCTGCGCCCCCACGGCCTGCGGATCGCCAAGGGCGACCTGCTGGACCTCGAGGAGCTGGCGCTGGAGCTGGTGGGCGCGGGCTACGAGCGCGTGGAGCAGGTCGAGGACCGCGGCCAGTTCGCGGTGCGCGGTGGCCTGCTCGACCTCTACCCGGCCACCGAGGACCGCGCCGTGCGCATCGACCTGTTCGGCGACGAGGTCGAGTCGCTGCGCTGGTTCTCCACCTTCACCCAGCGCTCGCTGGGGGAGGCGGAGGCCATCGAGGTCGCTCCCGCCGCCGAGCTGGCGGCCGAGCACCGCGAGCTGGCGGAGATCGCCGCGCTGGAGGGGGAGGACCGCCCCGACATCGCCGAGCTGCTGCCGGTGGGCGACTTCCGCAGCTTCCTGGACCTGGCCCCCGCGGACGCCGGCCTCGTCGTCGCGGCCGCCGACGACGTCGAGCCGGCGCTGGCCGATCTGTGGCAGGACGTCACCGCCGCCTTCCACGATTCCGACGCCCACCACCTCTACGTCGCGCCCGCCGACGTCGTCGCGGCGCTGGACGCCCGCGCCGGCGTCCGCCTGGAGGCCAACCCCCGCGACCAGGCGATCGCGTTCCACGCCCAGGCCGCGGACACCGCCGCGCGCTCGCTCCAGGAGGCCGAGCCCGAGCTGGAGAAGCTCGTGCGCTCGGGCTATCGCACGGTGGTCGCCTGGCCGCGGCGCGGCGAGGGCGAGCGGGCTGCCTTCAACCTCGCGCGCCTGACCGCGCAGTGGGGTACGGAGCACGCGGCGCCCGACGCGACCCTGCGCTTCGAGCACGCCACGCTGCGAGACGGCTTCGTGGCCGCCCCCTTCAAGCTCGCCGTCCTGCCCGAGCACCGGCTGCTTCGCCGCCGCGCCGAGCGCCCGGCCGGGCCCCGCCCCGGAGCCCTGCGCTCCTTCGCCGACCTGCGCACCGGGGACATCGTCGTCCATGAGGACCACGGCGTCGCGCGGTTCGCGGGCTTCGACACCAAGACCGTGGGAGGCGTCACCCGCGACTACCTGGACCTGGAGTTCGACGGCTCGGATCGCGTCTTCATGCCCGTCGACCAGCTGGCGAAGATCTCGCGCTACGTCGGCGCCGGGGGCGAGGACCCCAAGCTGTCCAAGCTGGGCGGCAAGCGGTGGGAGACGCTCAAGGCCCGCGCGCGGCGCGCCGCGCAGGAGTTGGCCGGCGAGCTGCTGAACCTGTACGCCGAGCGCCGGCGCCGCGAGGGCTTCGCGTTCTCCGCGGACTCCGAGTGGCAGCGCGACTTCGAGGCGCGCTTCCCCTGGACCGAGACCCCGGACCAGATGGACGCGATCGAGGCGGTCAAGGCGGACATGGAGGCGCCGCGGCCCATGGACCGGCTGATCTGCGGCGACGTGGGCTACGGCAAGACCGAGGTGGCCCTGCGGGCCGCCTTCAAGGCGGCCGAGGACGGCAAGCAGGTGATGTTCCTGGTTCCGACCACGGTGCTCGCCCAGCAGCACTACGGCACCTTCGTGGAGCGCCTGCGCGACTACCCGTTCACAATCGAGATGATCTCGCGCTTCCGCTCGCCCAAGACGGTGCGCGAGTCGCTCAAGGGTTTTCAGGAGGGCCGCGTGGACATCCTGATCGGCACGCACCGCATGCTCTCGCGCGACGTGCGCCCGAAGGAGCTCGGCCTGCTGATCGTGGACGAGGAGCAGCGCTTCGGGGTTAAGCAGAAGGAGCTGATGCGCCAGCTGCGCCTGAGAGTCGACGTGCTGTCGCTGTCGGCCACGCCGATCCCTCGCACGCTTCAGATGTCGCTCGCCGGGCTGCGCGACATCTCGGTGATCGAGACGCCGCCCGAGGGCCGTCGCCCGATCCACACCTACGTCGGTCCCTACGACGAGGAGATGGTGCGCGCGGCGCTGCAGCGCGAGGCCGACCGCGGCGGCCAGGCCTTCTTCCTCCACAATCGGATCGACACCCTGCACGAGACGGCCGAGCGGCTGCGCGGGCTCTGCCCCGGCGTCCGCTTCGCCGAGATCCACGGCCAGGTCGACGAGGCCGAGCTGGAGGCGACGATGCTCGCCTTCATCCGTGGCGAGGCCGACTGCCTCGTGACGACGACGATCATCGAGGCCGGCCTCGACATCCCCGCCGCCAACACGCTGATCGTCGAGCGCGCCGACGCCCTCGGGCTGGCGCAGGCGTACCAGATCCGCGGCCGCGTCGGGCGCTCGCGCGAGCGCGCCTACGCCTACCTGCTCTATCCCTCTGAAGCGTCGCTCAGCCACGACGCGGCGGCCCGGCTCGCGACGCTGTCGGACTACACCGAGCTCGGCTCGGGCTTCAAGATCGCGATGCGCGACCTCGAGATCCGCGGCGCCGGCAACCTGCTCGGCGACGAGCAGTCCGGCCACGTGGCCGCGCTCGGCTTCGAGCTGTACATGCAGATGCTCGACGAGGCGGTGCAGGAGGCCAGCGAGCGTCCCGACGACGAGGAGGAGCGCGAGCCCGTGCGCCTCGACGTCAACGTCGACGCCTACGTGCCGGCCGACTACATCCCCTACGAGCAGGCCAAGATCGAGGTCCACCGCCGCATCGCCGGCGCCCGCGAGGTCGCCGAGCTGGGGATCCTGCGCGAGGAGCTCGAGGACCGCTTCGGCGACGTGCCCGAGCCGGTGCAGAACCTCCTGTCGCTGCAGCAGGCGCGCATCAAGCTCGGCCAGGCCGGGGCGCGCGCGGTCACGTTCCGCGGCGACCGGCTCACCGTCACCCCGATCGACCTCGAGGGCGAGTGGGCCAAGCGCCTCAAGGAGGCACTGCCCCAATCCACCTACGAACCGGGTCGCTCACAGTTCTCGGTCAAGGTCCCCACGGCGCCCGAGGAGCGGTTTCCGGCCGTCATCTCGGCGGCCGACGCGCTGCTGGCGGTCGTCACTGCCGCCGCGTAGCTCTGCCGATTGGACATGGTTTAAGGCTGGCTTCATGCGGACCCTGGTAGCTTGCGGCCGGTTATGACATCGCCTCGTCGGTACCTGGCGCTCCTGGGCGCCTTTTTCGTGCTCCCCCTCGTCCTCTCCGCCTGTGGCGGTGGAGGCGTGCCCGGCAACGCCGTGGTCAAGATCGGCAGCGACCCGATCAAGACCGCGGAGTTCGACCACTGGCTGAAGGTGGCGGCGACCACCCAGCAGCAGTCCACCGGAGCCACCGGCGTGGCGCAGGTCCCGGTGCCGCCGGACTTCAAGGCGTGCATCGCGCAGAAGAAGAAGACGGCCACCAAGCCGGCCAAGGGCACGCCCACGCCGACCGACGCGACCTACAAGGCGCAGTGCCAGCAGGAGTACGCGGGGCTGCGTGACCAGGTCCTGCAGTTCCTGATCTCCTCCGCCTGGATCGAGGGCGAGTCCCAGGACCAGGGCGTCAAGGTCTCCGACGCGACCGTCAAGAAGGACTTCGACAAGCAGCGGCTGCAGAGCTTCCCCAAGGACGCCGACTACGCGGCCTTCCTGAAGTCCTCGGGCTACATCCAGGAGGACCTGCTCTACCGGATCCGCGTCCAGGATCTCTCGCAGAAGCTGCGCACGCAGATCCT
>JAWVFR010000045.1:0-3378 GCA_033855845.1 Solirubrobacteraceae bacterium | reverse complement strand
CGCGGCAGCCCGCAGACGCGGCGCGCGACCTGGCGGGTGAAGTCCTGGACCATGAGCATCGCGCGCGCCTGGCCGCGCGAGGAGTCGCTGAAGCGCACCGTCCCCTTCTCCAGGCGCAGCCGGTAGGAGAGGACCGAGCGCGCGCCCGGCGCCAGCGCCCGGGGCGCCACGCCATTGAGCTCACGGGCGATCTCGCGCGCGTCGAGTAGCAGCTGGTCGGGCAGGCGACGCCGCGCGGCGCCGTTGCAGCTGACCTGGCCGTCGTCGCGGACGCGCAGTTCCAGCCGTGCGCCCGGCACCGACCCGCTGCGCTCCAGCACGAACAGGTCGGGCGCATGGCGATTCCCGCAACCGGCGGCGAACGCGACCAGGAGCACGGCCACGCCCGCTCCAGCGCGCCTCACACGACCTCCACCGCGCCGCCGCGACGGGGGTCGCCGCCACCGGCCGGCGGGTCGGACTGCACGGCGTGCACGCCGCCGAAGAACAGGTTGGGCGCGCGGAAGCGCGAGACCGTGTGCCCCGTCGCCTCCACCCCCTCGAGGTCCACCCCCGGCTCGGCGTAGACGATGCCGTCCTCGAAGTGCACGCGCGGCGCGCGGACCGCCTCGTCCACCGCCATTCCCCGGTCCACCACGTTGAGCACGGTCTGCAGGATGGCGGACCGGATGCGGTTGGACCCGCCGCTGCCCAGCACCAGCTCCGGTTCGCCCCCGGCCAGCACCACCGTCGGGGACATCATGCTCGGCATCCGCCGCCCCGGCGGATGGCGGTGGAACCCGTGCAGGTTGAGGTCCTGCTCGCCCAGGACGTTGTTGAGGTGGATGCCCGTCCCCGGCACCAGGATGGCGCTGCCCTCGCCGTTGGAGCAGGTGACGCCGCACGCCATCCCGTCGCCGTCCAGCACCGAGATGTGGGTGGTCCCGCCCAGGCGCGAGGAGAGGAACTCCGCCACGTACGCCTCGTCGTCCAGGCCGTCGGCGAACTCCGGGGTGCGCTCGGCCTGCGCCGCCTCCATGGCGGCCACGACCTGCTCGGTGCTCGCGGGGCCCTCCGCCCGCTCCAGCAGCGCCAGGGCGTACGCGATCAGGATCCCGCCCGCCGAGGGCGGCGGCGTGGTCAGGACCTCCCGGCCCCGGTAGGCCACGCGGACCGGGTCGCGGGCCTGCGCCCGGTAGGCCGCGAGGTCATCCGCGGTGAGCAGCGACCCCTCCCCCTCCAGCCGGTCCAGCACGGCCCGGGCGATGTCGCCCTCGTAGAAGGGGCGCTCGCCCTCCTCGCCCAGGCGCTCCAGGGTGCCCGCCAGGTCGGGGTTGCGCACGACGTCGCCGCCCTGGACCACCCGGCCCTCGACCTCGTGCAGCGCGCGGCAGTCCGGAGTGGTCTCGTAGATCGGCATTAGGATCTCGACCACGTAGGCCTGCTCGGGCGTGAGCGCCACGCCGTCGCGCGCCGCCGCGGCCCCCGGCGCCACCAGCTCGGACAGCGGGCGCGACGCGAAGCGCCGCGCCGCCTCGCACAGCCCGGCGGGCACCCCGTAGGCACCGACCGAGGCCGGGCCGACGTGGAAGACCTGCACCGCGTCGCCGAAGGAGACGCTCACCGGCAGCAGCTCGGCCGCCCGGCCGGGCGGGCCGCCCAGCCCGGGGGCCGCGACGAAGAAGTCCAGCGCCACCTGCTCTCCGCCGGGGACGGCGACCAGCATGTAGCCCCCGCCGCCCAGCGACGTGAGCCCGGGCTCCGCGGTCAGCGACACGCAGACGGCGGCGATCGCCGCGTCCACGGCGTTGCCGCCCGCGCGCAGGACGTCGGCCCCGGCCCGGGCCGTGCTGGGATGCCCGGCGGCGATCGCGCCGCCCACGGCTACGGCACTACCCCTTGGGGATGAACTCCGGGACGTCGAGCTCGTCGAGCCCCGGACGCCGCTCGGAACGCTCCGCGCGCGCCGGCCGCTCCGCCCGGGCGCCGACGGGCTCCGGGCGCTCGGCGCGCTCGGTCCGCCGGATCCGCGGCTCGCCCGCCGGCTCCTCCAGCGTGCGGCGCGGGCGCACCTCGCCGTAGCCGGTGGCCACGACCGTCACCCACACGGCGTCGTCGAGCTTCTCGTCGACCATGGCGCCGAAGATGATGTTGGCGTCGGGATGGGCCGCCTCGGCCACCGCTCGGGCGGCCTCGTTGACCTCCCACAGGGACAGGTCGCGACCGCCGGTGATGGAGAGCAGGATCGAGCGGGCGCCGTCCATGCTGGTCTCCAGCAGGGGCGAGGCCACGGCCTGCTCGGCCGCGTCGATCGCCCGGCGCTCGCCCGTGCCCATGCCGATCCCCAGCAGCGCGTTGCCGGCCTCCTGCATGATCGTGCGCACGTCGGCGAAGTCGAGGTTGATGAGGCCCGGGAGCGTGACCAGGTCGGTGATGCCCTGGACGCCCTGGCGCAGCACGTCGTCGGCCACGCGGAAGGCGTCGACCATCGAGGTGCCCTTGTCCAGCACGGACAGGAGCCGGTTGTTGGGGACGACCACCAGCGTGTCGACCTCGGCGGCCAGCTGGTCGATGCCGTCGTCGGCCTGCTCGCGCCGGCGCGAGCCCTCGAAGCCGAAGGGCTTCGTGACGATCCCGACGGTCAGCGCGCCCAGCTCGCGGGCGATGCGGGCCACCACGGGCGCGGCGCCCGTGCCGGTCCCGCCGCCGGCCCCGGCGGTCACGAACACCATGTCCGCGCCCTTGAGCAGCGCCTTGATCTTGTCGTACTCCTCCATCGCGGCCTGCTTGCCCAGCTCGGGGTTGGACCCGGAGCCCAGCCCGCGGGTCACGGCCGCCCCGATGTGGAGCGTCACGTGCGCGGAGGACTGCTGCAGCGACTGCAGGTCGGTGTTGATGGCGATGAACTCGACGCCCTCGACCTCGGCCTCGATCATCCGGTTGACGGCGTTGACGCCGGCTCCACCGACGCCGATGACCCGCAGAACGGGGCTGCCGACGCGGCGCGGAGCGGCGTACAGGCCCTCCTCCTCGCGCGCCACGGGAGGCGGCGGCGGGGCGGCCGGACGCGCCGGGGCGGCAGGCGCGCCGGGGCGCTCCAGGATGTTCTCCGGGATCTCCGAGGAGAAGACGTGACGCAGCCGCTCGCGGGCGGCCGGGATGTGAGGCTCCTCCTGCGGCTCGGCGGCCACGGGCTCCGGCCTGGGCGGAGGCGTAGGCGTAGGCGGCGGACCAACGCCTTCGGCGTCGGTGCCCGCCTTCGGCGGCTCCGCGGGGGCCTCGGCAGGCGGCTTGCCCTCTTCCGTGCCCTCTTCCTCGGTCCGGCGGAACAGCGCGGCCAGTGGGCCCTCGCGCATGCTCGCCCGCTTACCCCTTTCCATTGAGAACCTCCTCGGCGAG
>JAWVFR010000044.1:0-5532 GCA_033855845.1 Solirubrobacteraceae bacterium | reverse complement strand
GTCGTCCCCACCGAGCAGGTCTCGGAGATGAAGGACAACCAGAAGGTGACCGTCGAGAAGCGCACGATGCCCGGCTACGTGCTGGTCAACATGGACCTCAACGAGGACTCCTGGTCGCTGGTCAAGGGCACGCCGGGGGTGACCGGCTTCGTCGGCGCCTCCAACGAGCCCGTCCCACTCACGCAGGTCGAGGTCGACCGCCTCCTGCACAAGGAGGTCGCCACCGCGCCCCGCACCCGGGCCCAGTTCTCCATCGGGGAGTCGGTCAAGGTCGTCTCCGGGCCGCTGTCGGACTTCTCCGGGGAGATCTCCGAGATCAACGACGACGCCGGCAAGCTCAAGGTGCTGGTATCCATCTTCGGTCGCGAGACCCCCGTCGAGGTGGGCTTCGACCAGGTGAAGAAGATCTAGCCATGGCCAAGAAGGTCCTGACCACCATCAAGCTCCAGGCCGTCGGCGGCCAGGCCAGCCCGGCCCCGCCGGTGGGCCCCGCGCTGGGCCAGCACGGCATCAACATCATGGAGTTCTGCAAGGCGTTCAACGCGCAGACCCAGCAGGACACCGGCACGGTCATCCCGGTCGTGATCACGGTCTTCGAGGACCGCTCCTTCACCTTCGTCACCAAGAGCCCGCCCGCCGCCGTGCTGATCAAGCAGGCCATCGGGCTGGACAAGGGCTCCGGGGAGCCCAACCGCGACAAGGTCGGACGGATCAGCCGGGCGCAGCTCGAGCAGATCGCCGAGAAGAAGAAGGACGATCTCAACGCCAACGACCTGGACGCCGCCGTGAAGATCATCGCCGGTACCGCCCGCTCCATGGGCGTCGAGGTGAGTGGTTGATGGCCAAGCACGGCAAGCACTACCTCGACGCGCTGGCCAAGATCGACCGCGAGCGCGAGTACGACCCCGGCGACGCCGTGGCCCTGCTCAAGGAGACCTCGGGCACGCACAGGTTCGACGAGTCCGTCGAGCTGCACATCCGGACGGGCCTGAACGTTCGCCACGCCGACGAGCAGCTGCGCGGGACGATCGCCCTCCCGCATGGCCTGGGCAAGGACGTCACCATCGCCGTGTTCGCCCGGGGCGACGCCGCGCGCGAGGCTCAGGAGGCCGGGGCCGACCACGTGGGCGACGAGGACCTGGCCAAGAAGGTCGAGGAGGGCTTCACCGACTTCGACGTGGCCATCGCCACCCCGGACATGATGCCCGTGGTCGGCCGGCTCGGCCGCATCCTGGGCCCCCAGGGCAAGATGCCCAACCCGAAGGTGGGGACGGTCACCCCGGACGTCCGGCGTGCGGTCGAGGAGTCCAAGGCCGGCAAGGTCGAGTACCGCACCGACCGCACCGCGATCGTCCACATGGTGATCGGCAAGGCCAGCTTCGACGAGCGCAAGCTGCTGGAGAACTACGCCGCGGTCATCGAGGAGCTGATCCGGGCCAAGCCGTCGTCCGCGAAGGGGCGCTACATGCGCTCCATCACTTTGACCACCACCATGGGCCCCGGCATCAAGGTGGATCCCGCCCAGACCCGCGACATCGCGGGCGAGGAGGTCGCGGCCCAGGTCGCGTAGACTCGAAAGCAGCATCTGCCCGAGACCCCCGGCGGCTTCCGCATAAGACCGGGACAGGCGGAGCGCGAATCGACTCATGTCGTCTCGACGCCCGTCTTTGGAGACGACATGAACAAGGAACAGAAGGCCGCAGTCGTAGAGGAGATCGCAGACGAGCTCAAGGGCTCCGACGCCATCTTCGCCGTCGACTACCGCGGGATCTCGGTCCCCCAGGTCGCCGAGCTGCGCGACAAGCTGCGCGACGCCGACGCGTCGTTTCGGGTGGTCAAGAACCGCCTCACCCTGCGTGCCGCCGAGAAGGCCGGCACGTCCGGGCTGAACGAGCTGCTCGAGGGCCCCACCGCCCTGACCTTCGTCCGCGGCGACGCCGCCGTGGCGGCCAAGGCGATCAACGACTTCTCGCGCGCGGCGGACGTCCTGGAGTTCAAGGGCGGTCTGCTCGGCGAGCAGACGCTGACGGTGGACGAGATCAAGACGATCGCCCGCCTCCCCGCGCGCGACGTCCTCAACGCCCAGCTCGTGGGCATGGTCGCGTCCCCCCTGACCGGGCTCGTCCGCGGACTGAACGCCCTGATCTCCGGGATCGCGATCCAGCTCCAGCAGATCCACGACCAGGGCCTCGTGACCGGCGAGGCTCCGGCCGAGGACCCCGCTCCGGCCGAGGAAGAGACCGTCACCGAGTCGCAGGCGGACCCGGAACAGACTGCAAACGAAACAGAAGAGACTTAGGAGAATCGAATGGCAACCAAGGTGAAGACCGAAGACTGGATCGAGGAGCTCAAGGGCATCTCGGTCCTCGAGTTGGCCGAGCGCATCAAGGCGCTCGAGGAGGAGTTCGGCGTCTCGGCGACCGCGGCCGCCGTGGCGGCTCCCGCCGCCGGCGGCGGCGGTGGCGACGGCGATGGCGCGGCCGAGGAGCAGACCGCGTTCGACGTGATCATCACCAGCGCGGGCGACAAGAAGATCCAGGCCATCAAGGTCGTGCGCGCGGCCACCGGCCTCGGTCTCAAGGAGGCCAAGGCCCTGGTGGACGAGGCCCCCAAGCCGGTCAAGGAGGGCGTGGAGAAGGAGGAGGCCGACAAGCTCAAGGCCGACCTGGAGGAGGCCGGGGCCTCCGTCGAGGTCAAGTAGAGCCGAGCCGATGCCCGGCGACGAATCCAGCCCGGCCGTGTCGCTCGAGGGCAGGGTCGCGCTGGTCACCGGCGCCAGCCGGGGCATCGGCGCCGCGATCGCGCGCTCGCTCCACGACGCGGGCGCCCGGCTGGGGCTCGCGTCGCGCAGCGGCGACGACCTCGGCCTCCCGGGAGCGGTCGCCGTCGAGTGCGACGTGCGCGACCGGGCCCAGGTCCAGGCCGCGGTGGACGCGACGGTCGAGCGGCACGGCGGTCTCGACATCCTCGTCGCCAACGCCGGCGTCGGCGCCTACGGTCCATTCGTCGACCTGCCGCCGGAGACCGCCGACGAGATCGTCGAGATCAACCTGCTGGGGACGATGAACGTCGCCCGCGCCGCGATCCCTCATCTGGTCGGCGCGAAGGACGGGGCCGACCTGGTCACCCTCGCGTCGGTGGCGGGCCTGCGGGGCCTGCCGGGAGAGGCGGCCTACTGCGCCTCGAAGTTCGGGCAGGTCGGGTTCACGCGCGCGCTGGACCACGAGTTGCGCGAGCAGGGAGTGCGCTGCACAGCCGTCGAGCCGGGAGGTGTCGCCACCGACTTCGCGATGGGAGCCGGGCGCACCGAGAACATGCCGGAGCTCAAGACCATGATGTCGCCACAGGACGTGGCCGACGTGGTCCTCTTCGTCCTCACCCGGCCCCGAGGGCTTCGCATCATGGACGTCGCGCTGCGACCCACGAGCGAGCCCTCGGCCGGATGACGCGGCCGGTCACGCACTAGAGCGACAGGCGGGGCGAGTCGCAGCGTGCGTCGTGGCACGCCGCGGGGGACCCCTGCGGACCGCGGTGGAAATGCACGTGGCCCTCGCCCGACTCCGGGCCGTGGCGCAGCACGCGCAGGAACTGCTTCAGCGTCGCGTTCATGGCGAAGCCTCCTGGTGTTGGTGTTCTAGGGTCGCGACGTTCTGTCGACCACCGGCGCGCGCTGCTTCCTCCAACCGCGTCGCGCAGGTGAGTCGCCGGAGCCCCGAGGCACTGCGACCGGGTTACGGTCCGCCCGCGGGATCCGGACACCGCGTTCACCTCAGACTACCCAACTCGACCCGTGGGTTACGCGTGTAGCTTTCGGGCGTGCTCGCCGCCTTCGCGATCGCGCTCGCCGCGGCCTCTCCCAACGTCGAAACCGGCGGTTTCGGCCCGCAGGCGGGGGCGGCCCGGTCGCGCGTTCCGGTCGGCGGCCACCCGGCGAACGTCGTCCCCTTCACGCCGCCGGAGGGCCTGCGGCGCCCCAACGCGCGCGACGGCGTCCCGCGCTTCTGGGCCGACGGCGGGTTCTGCTCCACCGGCTGCCGTCCGGCGGCGCAGAGCGGCTGGCCCCTGCGCCCCTTCCACTCCCAGCACGCGATCCGCGCCGGGATCAACGAGTTGCGGACCGGATCGATGCACAGCGGCATCGACATCCAAGCTCGCAACGGCCAGGCGGCCTACGCCATGGAGAGCGGGACCGCCACCGTCACCCACCAGGGGTTCGACACGAACGTCCAGGTGGGGCGCTTCGTCTACTTCCACGTCCATCCCTGGGTCTCCACGGGCCAGTACGTGAGCGCGTACTCCACCGTGCTGGGGACGGTGATCGCGCCCGGCGGCCATCTCCACGTCACCGACCAGATCGGTCGCACCGAGCTGAACCCGCTGCGCCCCGGCGGACGGGTGGTCGGGCCGTGGAAGGACAAGGCCCCACCGGTGATCGGGATCCCGACGATGCGACGCGACCGCCGCATCGTCGTGGAGGCCTACGACCCCCAGTCCTTCGTGGTGCGCACCACCTACTCCACGCCCGTCCTCGCCCCGGCCGCCCTGGCCTGGCGGCTGCGCACCGCGGGCGGGCGGCGCATCGGCGTCCTGAACTGGGCCCTGCGCGGCACGCGCGTGTACCCCTTCTCGCTGCGCCACACGATCTACGCGCCCGGCGCCCGGGGCGGCGGCTTCGTGTGCTTCGCCTACCACCCGCGCTGCGTTCCGAGGTGGCGCTACTGGCTCGCGGGCGGCCTGGCGCCCCGGCTGCCTCGGGTCGGCGTGGGGGCCTACGTCCTGACCGTCTACGCCTGGGATTGGGCCGGCAACGCCACCGCGCTCGACGTCCCGTTCGACCGAGGTGGCGTCCAGACCGGGCGCAAGGTCCCCGCCGCCCCGGGCCTCTGACCGCCGGCGCCCGGGCTGGTCAGCAGGGGTTTTCGCCGCTACACTCCCCCGCGATCGGCCTATAGCCGCAGCCGCCCAACCATCACGGACCGCGCCACATACGCGGGATCGTCCGGGCGGGGTCCGTGAGAGCCGGTCGCCCATCGGGGGGCGTCAGCCTGCTGTGCTATCTTGGCTGGCCGCAGTTCTGTGCCCTCGCTGCGTCCCCCTTTCGTCCGATCCGAGGAGTTGCCCACGTGGCTGCTGTTGATGCTCCCCGGGCGCGCCGCTCCTTCGCGCGCCTGGAACGTGTTCTCGAAGTTCCGCACCTGATTGACATCCAGCGCAAGTCGTTCGCCGATCTGACCGACACCAAGACCGGCGGCCTGCGCGAGACCATCGACGACATCTCGCCGATCGAGGACTACACCGGCAACCTCGCCGTGTCCTTCGGCGAATTCAAGTTCGACGATCCCGTCGCCAACATCGACGAGTGCCGCGAGAAGGACCTCACGTACGCGCGTCCGCTCACCGTCACCGTCGCCTTCATCAACCGCGAGACGGGCGAGATCCGCGAGCAGCAGGTCTTCATGGGCGACTTCCCGTGGATGACCGACTGGGGCACGTTCATCATCAACGGCACCGAGCGCGTGGTCGTCACGCAGC
>JAWVFR010000043.1:0-22244 GCA_033855845.1 Solirubrobacteraceae bacterium | reverse complement strand
TCCACACCGGGATCGAAAAGTCCTGCGAGGACAAGAGCTACTGGAAGGTCATCCCCTTCGTCGAGCGGATGGACTACGTCTCCTACTTCTTCCAGATGGAGGCCTACTGCGGCGCGGTCGAGACGCTGCTCGGCGTCGAGGTGCCCAAGCGCGCCCAGTACCTGCGCGTGATGCACCTCGAGCTGAACCGGATCATGAGCCACCTGGTGTGGCTCGGCACGAGCGCGCTGGACCTCGGCGCGATCTCGATGTTCTGGTACTGCTTCCGCGAGCGCGAGAAGATCCTCGACCTGTTCGAGCAGTCCTCCGGGCAGCGCATGCACACGCGCTACTTCCAGGTCGGCGGGGTCTTCGAGGACGTGCCGGTCGGGTGGGCGGCGAAGGTCCGCGCGTTCACGAAGGAGATGCCCCGGCGCATCGACCAGTACGCCGCGCTGCTGGACCGCAACGAGATCGTCCTGCGGCGCCTGCGCAACGTGGGGATCGTGGACGAGCAGACGCTGCTGGGCCTGGGCGTGACCGGCCCGCTGCTGCGCGCCACCGGCAACCCGTGGGACCTGCGCAAGGCCGCTCCCTACTCGTCCTACGACGAGTTCGACTTCAGGATCCCGGTGGGCACGGTGGGCGACAACTACGACCGCTACAAGGTCCGCCTGACCGAGCTGTATGAGTCGGTGAAGATCATCGAGCAGGCCATCGAGGGGCTGCCCGAGGGCCCGTTCATCACCGACGACCGCAAGGTCGCCCTGCCGCCGCGCCACGAGCTGAGCACCTCGATGGAGGCGCTCATCCACCACTTCAAGCTGGTGACGGAGGGCTTCCGCGTGCCGCCCGGCGAGATCTACGCGCCGATCGAGAGCCCGCGCGGGGAGATGGGCATCTTCCTGCGCGCCGACGGCTCGGCCAAGCCGGCCCGCGTGCACATGCGCGACCCGTCGTTCGTGAACCTCCAGGCGCTGCCCCACATGGTGACCGGCAGCTACATCGCCGACCTGATCGCCACCCTGGCCATGCTGGACCCGATCCTCGGAGGGATCGACCGGTGAGCACGAACCCGTTCCAGGCCGACCCGGTCGCGCGCTTCGAGCACGGCTCCCGCGTGCCCGGTTGGGACGACGCGGTCGACCTCGACAAGGACCCCGCGGGCATCCCCGATCCCGCCACCACACCGGTCCCCGACGAGCTGCGCGCGGAGATCGAGGAGTACATGAGCCGCTACCCGGAGCGGCGCTCGGCCGCGATCCCGGCGCTGCGTGCGGCGCAGCGCGTCCACGGGTGGTGCTCGCCCGAGGCGATCGACCAGGTGGCCTGCGTGATGCGGCTGACCCCGGCGTACCTGACCTCCGTGGCGACCTTCTACGACATGACGGAGACCGAGCCCCATCCGCGCCACCACGACGTCTTCGTGTGTACGAACATCTCCTGCTCCCTGCGCGGGGCGGACGAGGTCTACGACGCGATGTGCGAGGCCGCGGCGGGCGAGGCCGACTTCCACGTGCGCTCCTTCGAGTGCCTGGGCGCCTGCGACATCGCCCCGATGGCCTCGGTCGACGGCGTCTACGTGGGCCCGCTGGAGCCGCGCGACGCGGCCGTGATCGTCCACGACGTCAAGGCGGGGCGCCCGGTGCTGGAGGACAAGCAGCTCGCGCGCCGCCCGGTGGCCGACGAGGAGGCGCGCGGGACGTGAAGCTGCTCTTCGACCGCATCGACCAGCCCGGCCTGAACACGCTGGACGTCTACCGCGACCGCGGCGGCTACGAGTCCCTGCGCCGCGCGCTGGCCATGACGCCGGACCAGGTCATCGCCGAGATCGACGCCTCCGGCCTGCGCGGCCGCGGCGGCGCCGGCTTCCAGATGGGCAAGAAGGCGTCGTTCATCCCCAAGGGGGACATGGACAAGTACCTCGTGTGCAACGCCGACGAGTCCGAGCCCGGGACCTTCAAGGACCGCGAGCTCATGCACAAGAACCCGCACCAGCTGATCGAGGGCATGGGCATCGCGGCCCACGCCACCGGCTGCAACCGGGCCTTCATCTTCATCCGCGGCGAGTACGACTTCGTGGCCGACATCCTCGACACGTCCGTGGCCGAGGCGATCGGCGCCGGGCTGCTGGACCACGTCAAGCTGGTCGTCCACCGCGGGGCCGGCGCCTACATCTGCGGCGAGGAGACGGCGCTGCTGGACTCGCTGGAGGGCAAGCGCGGCAACCCGCGCCTGAAGCCCCCGTTCCCCGCCAACCAGGGCCTCTACCAGGGCCCCACGCTGATCAACAACGTGGAGACGCTGGCCACCGTCCCCCACATCATCCGGATGGGCGGCTCCGAGTACGCCAAGCTCGGCACCGAGACGTCCACCGGCACCAAGATCGTGTCGGTCTCCGGCCACGTCCAGCGGCCCGGCAACTACGAGATCGAGCTGGGGATCCCGTCGCGGGAGATCATCTTCGGCCTGGCCGGCGGCCCGCCCGAGGGCCGGCGCGTGAAGCTCTGGTTCCCCGGCGGCTCCTCGGCCCCGGTGCTCACCGAGGAGCACCTGGACCTGCCCTACGACTTCGACTCCATGGCCAAGGCGGGCTCGATGCTGGGGTCGGGCTCGATCATCGTGATCGACGACACCGTCCCGGTCATGAGCGTGGCCAAGTGGGTGGCGAAGTTCTACACGCACGAGTCGTGCGGGAAGTGCACGCCGTGCCGCGAGGGGACGGCGTGGACGCTGGCCATGGTGCAGCGCATGGACCGCGGCGAGGCGACCCCGATGGACATCGAGATCATGGCCGGCGTCCAGGAGCAGATCATCGGCAACTGCCTGTGCGTCCTGGGCGACTCGATGGCGATGCCGATCACCTCGATGATCAAGCACTTCCGCGACGAGTTCGAGGCCCACATCGAGGCGGCGCGCTCGCGGCGCGACGGCGTGCCGGTCGCGGAGGCGGCCGCGTAGATGCCGCGGCCGGAGGTCAGGATGGTCACGCTGACCATCGACGGGCGGGAGGTCGAGGCGCCGGAGAACGCGATGCTGGTCGACGGCGCCAAGTTCGGCGACGTCGAGATCCCGGTCTTCTGTTACGAGCCCAAGCTGGGCCAGCCGGTGGGGGCGTGCCGGATGTGCCTGGTCGAGGTGGAGGGGATCCCGAAGCTGCAGACCGCGTGCTCGACCCCGGTCAAGGACGGGATGGTCGTGCACACGCAGACCGAGCGGGTGCGGAAGGCCCAGGAGGCGGTGGTCGAGTTCCTGCTGATCAACCACCCGCTGGACTGCCCGGTGTGCGACAAGGGCGGCGAGTGCCCGCTGCAGGACATCTCCTACGGCTGGGGCGGCGGGAAGTCGCGCTTCATCGAGCCCAAGCGCCACTTCCGCAAGCCGTTGGAGCTCAGCCCGCTGATCGCCATCGACCGCGAGCGCTGCATCCTGTGCTACCGCTGCGTGCGCTACTCGCAGGAGGTGGCCGAGGACTACCAGCTGGTCCTGCTCGAGCGCGGAGCGCACTCCTTCGTGGGGACGTTCGACGGGCATCCCTACGTGGCTCCCTTCTCGGGGAACATCGTCGAGCTGTGCCCGGTGGGCGCGCTCACCTCGCGGGCCTACCGCTTCCGCGCGCGCCCGTGGGACATCGAGGGCTCGGGCTCGGTCTGCACGCTGTGCCCCGCCCAGTGCAACGTCACCTTCACCGTGCGCGACGACCGCGTGCTGCGCGTCCTGGCCCGCGAGAACGAGGAGGTGGACGACGGGTGGCTGTGCGACAAGGGCCGCTTCGCCTACCAGGCCATCCACGCCGACGAGCGCGTCGTGTCGCCGCTGGTGCGCGAGGGCGGCGCGCTGCGGCCGGTGTCGTGGGAGCGCGCGCTGGAGGCGGCCACCGCCGGGCTGGCGCGGGCGAAGGGCCTCGTGGGCGCGCTGGCCGGCGACGGTGCGACCAACGAGGAGGGCTTCCTGCTCGGGCGGTTGCTGCGCGAGGCGCTGGACTCCGGGGACGTGGACTCGCGCTTGGCGGGCGGCCCGCCGCGCGCGACGGCCCGGGCGCTGGCGGCGCCGGCGCTCCAGGCCACCGTCCCCGACGTGGAGTTCGCCCACGCCGTGCTGGTCCTGGACTGCGAGCCGATGGACGACATGCCCATCCTCGACCTGCGCATCCGCAAGGGCGTGCGCCGCCAGAAGGTGCGCCTCGCCGTCGCCACCAGCCGCCCGAGCTCGCTGGACCGCAACGCGCAGACGACGATCCGCTACGCCCCGGGCGCGGGCGAGGCTTTTCTGGCGGCGCTTGATGCCGCGCTCTCCGGAGGCCGTGCCGACGGTCTCGCCTCACCGAGCGGTCCGGCTTCGGGAGGCGGCGACGTGGAGGGCTTGGCGCTGGCGGCCGGCGCCGACCCGGCGGCCGTGCGCGACCTCGCGGCCCTGCTCTCCGGCGCCGGCGAGGACGTGGTCGTGGTGTACGGCGAGCGCCTCGTGTCCGGCCCGCGCGCCGAGCAGTCGGCGCGGGCTCTCCTCAACGTGTCCTCGCGGCTGAATCTTCGCCACGACGGCGCCGGCCTGCTGGAGATCCCGTCTTCGGCCAACGGCCGCGGGCTGCGCGAAGCCGGCGCGCTGCCGGACGCCGGCCCGGGCTGGAGCGAGGCGGCGTCGCCCGGGCGCGACGCGGCGGGCATCGCGGCCGCGCTCGCCGGCGGCGATCTCGCCGCCCTCTACCTCCTGCGCGTCGACCCGGTGCGTACGCATCCGGACCGGGGCGCGTGGGAGGCCGCGCTGGCTCGCGCGAGCACGGTCGTCGCCCATGCCTCCGTCCTCACCGAGGGGCTGATCGAGCACGCCGACGTGGTCTTCCCCGCCGAGTCCTACGCGGAGAAGGAGGGCACGGTCACCCATCCCGATGGGCGCGTCCAGCGGCTGCGGCCCGCCATCGGCCGCCCCGGCGACGTGCGCGCAGAGTGGCAGGTGCTCGGCGATCTGTCCGAGCGTCTCGGCGCCCCGCTGGGCGAGCCTGAGAAGCCGGGCGGCCCGCCGCTGGGCCTGATCACCGGGGTCCAGGTCACCAAGCTGCTCTTCGCCGCCGTCCCCTTCTACGCCGGGCTGAAGCTGGAGGAGCTGGCGGCCACCGGGGTCCGCTGGCCGGCCCGCGACGCCGCCTCCGCCCTGGACGGCGAGCCGTGGGAGCCGGTGGAGCTCGAGCGCCCGCCCGCCGCGCCCACCCCCAACGGCGCGCTGCGCCTGGGGACCTTCCGGCCGATCTGGTCGGCGCCCGAGGTCGACGTGTCCCCCGCCCTGAAGTTCCTCGTGCCCCGCCGGCGGATCGAGCTCTCGCCCGCGGACGCCCAGCGCCTGGGCCTGGCCGACGGCCAGCGCGTCGAGGTCGTCCACGACGGGTCCGTGGTGGTCGCGGAGGTCCTGGTGCGCAGCGACGTGCCCGACGGCTCGGCCTTCCTGCCCGAGGGCACCCCCGGCGCCGGGGCCAACGCGCTCACCAACGGCGAGCCGCGCCTGGTGGAGGTCCGCCGGGCATGACCGCCGTCGTGGGCTACTACGAGCCGTGGTGGGCGCAGATCGCCAAGTCCCTGGTCATCTTCGCCGTCGTCCTGCAGCTGGTGCCGATCGTCCTCATGGTCGAGCGCAAGCTGCTGGGCCGGATGCAGGCCCGCTACGGGCCCAACCGCGTCGGGCCGTTCGGGATCGTGCAGCCCCTGGCCGACATCCTCAAGCTCCTGTCCAAGGAGACGTCGCGGCCCACGAGCTCCATCGGGCCGCTGTACGCGCTGGCCCCGGCGCTCTCCATCCTCACCGCCGTCGCGGCCCTGGCGATCATCCCCTTCGGCGGCGTCAAGGACATCTTCGGCACCAACATCGGGCTGTACGGGATCGACGTCGGGATCGGGCCGCTGTACCTGTTCGCCTTCGGGGCGATCGCCTTCTACGGCCTGGTCCTGGGCGGCTGGGCCTCGGGCTCGAAGTACTCGTTCCTGGGGGCGATGCGCGCCGCCGCGCAGCTCATCTCCTACGAGGTGGCGATGGGGCTGTCGATCGTCGGCGTGATCTTCACGGCCGGGTCCCTGTCGCTGGTGGACATCGTCGAGGCCCAGAAGGGCATGTGGTACGTCGTGCCCCAGCTGGCCGGGTTCTTCATCTTCCTGATCGCGGGGTTCGCGGAGACCAACCGCACCCCGTTCGACCTCCCCGAGGCCGACGCCGAGCTGGTCCAGGGCTACATGACCGAGTACGGCGCCGGGCGCTTCGCCCTCTACTACTTCGCCGAGTACATGAACATGATCGTGATCTCGGCGATCGCGACCACGCTGTTCCTCGGCGGCTGGCTGCTGCCCTTCGGGATCGACCCGCCGGGCTGGGTGGACCCGATCGTGGTCCTGGTCAAGGTCTTCTTCTTCCTGTTCCTGTTCATCTGGATCCGCGCGACGCTGCCGCGGCTGCGCTACGACCAGCTGATGTCCTTCGGCTGGAAGGTGCTGCTGCCGCTGGCGACCGTCAACGCGCTGGTCACGGCGATCGTCGTGGTGGTGACCGACTGATGGCAACCAAGCCGAAGTGGATGTCCGACGAGGACGTCGTCCAGGTCGTCCGGGGCCCGCAGCCCGGCGGAGCCGGGGGCGTGTACCGCGCTTTCGGGGAGACCCTGCGGGGCCTGAAGACGACCTTCGGGCGGATCCTGGAGGGGCCCGTGACCGTCCAGTACCCGGAGGAGAAGGTCCCGGTCTACCCGCGCTTCCGCGGGCGCCACAAGCTGCATCGCTTCGAGGACACCGGGCTGGAGAAGTGCGTCGGCTGCTCCCTGTGCGCGGCCGCGTGCCCGGCGGACTGCATCCGCGTGGTGGCCGCCGAGAACACGCCCGAGCACCGGGTCAGCGCCGGCGAGCGCTACGCCGCGGTCTACGAGATCAACATGAGCCGCTGCATCTTCTGCGGCTACTGCGAGGTGGCCTGCCCCTTCGACGCGATCACCATGGGCCACGACTACGAGCTGTCGTCGTACTCGCGCCAGGACCTGGTGTTCACGAAGGAGATGCTGATGGCCGAGCCGCTGGAGCGCGCTCCCCTGAGGGCCGAGGGCGAGTAGTGGCGCCGGTCCTGTTCTTCGTCGCCTCGCTGGGGGCGATCGCGGGGGCGATCGGGGTCGTGGCGCTGCGCAACCCGTTCTACAGCGTGCTGGCGCTGGTCGGGCACCTGCTCTCGCTGGCCGCGCTGTTCCTGCTGCTGCGCGCGGAGTTCGTCGCCGCCGCGCAGGTCGTCGTCTACGCGGGCGCGGTGATGGTGCTCTACGTGTTCGTGGTCGCCTACATCGGCAGCGACGAGCGCCCGCTCGCCGGTCCGGGCCCGGCGCTGCTGACCGCGGCGCCGGCGTTTGCGGCCGCGCTGTTCGTCGAGCTGTGCATCGCCATGCTGGGCTCGGGCCTGAAGGCGATCGACGGCGAGGGCGCTCCCTACGTCGCGGGCTTCGGCTCCCCCGGGCAGATCGGCGAGCTCTTCCTGACGCGGTTCCTGCTGCCCTTCGAGGTGGCGTCCTACCTGCTGCTGATCGCCGCCGTGGGGGCCGTGATCCTGGCGCGGCGTCGCCGCGGCCTGGAGGGCGAGGACGACGGGCGCCTCGCCGCCGCCGACCTCTTCAGCATGCCAGCCGGAGCCGGCTCCCAGGCCGAGAGCGCCGGCCTGCTGCACGACCGCCACGAGCGCGAGGAACGCGAGCAGCGAGAGGGCTGGTGATGCGCTAGTGGCCATCGGCTGGTACCTCGCCGTCTCCGCGCTGATCTTCTGCATCGGCGCGGCCGGCGTGCTCACGCGGCGCAACCCGCTGGTGGTCCTGCTGTGCCTGGAGCTGATGCTCAACGCGGCGAACCTCGCCCTGGTCGCCTTCGCGCGCATGCACGGCAACGGCGACGGCCAGATCTTCGCCCTGATCGTGATGGTGGTCGCGGCCTGCGAGGTGACGATCGGCCTCGGCCTGATCGTGGCCATCCACCGCCGCCGCCTGCCCGTGGACGTCGACGAGATGACGGAGCTCAAGGGCTAGATGTCTCCCACCACCTGGGCCTGGCTGGTGCTCGCCTTCCCGCTCGCGGGGATGCTCGTCATCTCCCTGGGCTGGCGCGTGCTGCCCGGCAAGCTCCCGGGCTGGATCGGGACGGCGGCGATCGGTGCGTCGTTCGTGTCCGCCGTGGGCGCGCTGCTGGCGCTGGAGGGCCGCCACGGCGAGCACGCCAAGACCGTGGTCTCCACCGCCTACGACTACGCGGGGACGGTGGGCGTGGACGCCAAGCTCACGATCCTGGTCGACCCGCTGTCGGTCTTCATGATCCTCGTCGTCACCGGCGTCTCGGCGCTGATCCACCTGTACTCGGTGGTCTATCTGTGGGAGGACCGCGGCTACGCGCGCTTCTTCTCCTACCTCAACTTCTTCGTCTTCTCGATGCTGCTGCTCGTGCTGGCGGGGAACTTCTTCTTCCTCATCGTCGGCTGGGCCTTCGTGGGCGCCGCGTCCTACCTGCTGATCTCCTTCTGGTACCGGCGCGCCACGGCCACGAGGGCGGGCATCAAGGCCTTCGTCATGAACGTGATCGGCGACGTGGGCCTGGTGCTCGGGACGTACTTCATCTTCAAGCACGTCGGGACGCTGGACTTCGTCGGGACGTTCGAGAAGGCGCCCGAGGTGTTCGCCACCAACGACGGGGACCTGGTGGCCGGCTGCATCCTGCTGCTGGTCGGCGCCTTCGCCAAGTCGGCACAGATCCCGCTGCACACCTGGCTCCCGGACGCCATGGAGGGCCCCACACCAGTGTCCGCCCTGATCCACGCGGCCACGATGGTGACCGCCGGCGTCTACCTGATCGCGCGCATGCACCCGCTGTTCGAGCGCGCCCCCGCGGCCGCCGACGTGGGCGCCGTGCTGGGCTGCGTCACCCTGTTCGTGGCCGCCACCATCGCGCTGACCCAGACCGACCTCAAGCGCGTCATCGCCTACTCGACGATGTCCCAGATCGGCTACATGATCATGGGCGTCTCCGCGGGCGCCTACGCGGCGGGCCTGTTCCACCTCATGACGCACGCCTTCTTCAAGGCGCTGCTGTTCATGGCCGCCGGCTCGATCATCGCCGCGATGGCGGGCGTCCAGTCGCTGGACCGGATGGGCGGCTTCCGCAAGGCCATGCCCTTCACCTTCGGCTGCTTCGTGATCGGAGGGCTGGCCCTGTCCGGGGTCCCGCCGTTCTCGGGGTTCTTCTCCAAGGACGAGATCCTCCTCGTGGTCGGCGACCGCGGCGGCTGGCACTGGATCCTCTACGCCGTCGGGTACGTCGCGGCGTTCATGACCGCGGTCTACACGTTCCGGATGATCTTCCGCGCCTTCTACGGCGACCCCGTCCCCGAGGCGCGCGAGCTGGAGGAGGGGCACCTGCACCACGCGGAGAAGCCCGTCAACCCCATGACCGGCGAGGAGGAGGACACGGACGTGGGCTTCCCCGGCCCCGGGCACTTCATCGCCGAGCGCGAGTGGCCCATGAAGACGGCGATGGGGATCCTCGCGGCGGGCGCGGCGCTGCTGGGCCTGCTCCAGGTCCCCAAGGTCACCCATGTGGTCGACCACTTCCTGGAACCCACCTTCGCCGGGTCCAAGCTGGCCACGCACGTGGCCTCGGACACCCTGCTGACCGTCGGGCTCGTGCTCGGCGCCGTGCTGGGCGTCGCCGGGATCGCCCTCGCGCACCTGCTGTGGGTGCGCCGGCCGGAGCTGCCGGGCCGCATCCGCGCGCGCGCCGGCGCGCTGTACGCCCTGTCGGTGAACAAGTGGTACTTCGACGAGATCTACGACGCCGCCTTCGTGCGCCCGGCGCAGGCGGTGGGGCGGTTCTTCAGCACGCGCTTCGAGCGCTGGGTGGTCGACGGCGCCCTGATCGGCGGGCCGACCTCCGTCGTGCGCGCCGGCTCGGCCCTGGTGCGCGGCCTGCAGGCCGGCTTCCTGCGCCTGTACGCCGGGATGCTCGTGCTCGGCGTGGTCGGCGTGGCCCTCTACTTCCTGATCGTGAGCCAGTAGGCGGTGCCCCTCTCCGTCCTGATCTGGCTGCCCGCCGCCTCGGCCCTGGTCGCCGCACTGTGGCCGGCGCGGCTGGCGCCGCGGGTCACCTTCGCCGGGTCACTGGTCACGCTCGGGATGGCCGTCGGGTACGTCTTCTCGTTCGACCGCTCCGCGCAGGGCCTGCAGTGGCTCACAGACCAGCGCTGGATCGCCGAGCTGGGCATCCACTACAAGCTCGGCCTGGACGGGCTGAACCTCTTCCTGGTCCTGGTCACCGCGCTGCTGTTCGCCAGCGCGCTGCTGGCCGCCAACCTGCGCCAGTGGGAGCGCCCGCGGCTCTTCTACGCCATGTTCGCGCTGGCCGAGACCGGCGTGCTGGGCGCGTTCCTGGCTCAGGACCTCGCCCTGTTCGTCGCCTTCTTCGACCTGATGCTGATCCCCTTCTACTTCCTGATCGGGGCCTGGGGACGCGGGGACCGGGTGCGCGCGACGACCAAGCTCGTGATCTACACCCTGGTCGGCTCGCTGTTCATGCTGGCCGGCGCGATCGCCACCGGCGTGATCGCCGCCCAGGGCTCGCAGCCGCTGAGCTTCGCCTTCTCGGACCTGGCCCAGGTGCAGCTGGCCACCGGCACGCAGTACTGGATCTTCCTGTGCTTCGCGCTCGCGTTCCTGGTCAAGATGCCGCTGTTCCCGCTGCACGGCTGGATGCCCGACGGGTACCGCGCGATGCCGTTGCCGGTCCTGGCCGTGTTCTCGGCGGTGCTGTCCAAGGTCGCCGCCTACGGGTTCCTGCGCGTGGTGCTGCCGCTGTTCCCGGACGCCTCGGCCCACTTCCAGGACCTGATCCTGCTGATCGCGCTGGCCTCGATCGTCTACGGGTCGGTGATGGCCTTCACCCAGACCGACATCCGGCTGATCCTGGGCTTCTCGTCCGTGGCCCAGCTCGGGTTCATCGTGCTGGGGATCTTCTCGCTGCGGCCCGAGGGTGCCCAGGGCGCGCTGCTACAGATGGTCAACCACGCGCTGGTGGTGGTGCCGCTGTTCTTCATCGCCGGCGTGCTGGCGGCGCGGGCCGGGGGCTCGGAGGACATCCGCGACATGGGCGGACTGGCGCTGCGCGCCCCGGTGCTGGCCGCGATGTTCCTGATCGTCGCGCTGGCCAACCTGGCGATGCCCGGGTCGGCCAACTTCGTGGGCGAGTTCTACATCCTGCTGGGCGTCTTCCAGGCCAAGCTCTGGATCGCCGTGATCGCCTTCTCCGGCGTGGTGCTGGCCAGCGTGTACATGCTGCGCGCCTTCGTGCGCACCATGCACAACCGGCCCGGGCCCAAGGCCCAGTCGCGCGAGATGTCGTTCGCCGACGGCCTGGTGATCGTGCCGCTGGTGGTGTGCGTGCTGGGCCTCGCCATCTACCCGCGGCTGCCGCTGGCGCGCTCGGAGAAGTCGGTCGCGGCCAGCGTGCGCACCGCGCAGCTGATCGCCAACCCGCCATCCGGGCAGCGGGCGCCATGACCGGGTTGGCCGCGGCGCAGGCGCCGCACATCGACTGGGCCGGCCTGTCGCCGATCGTCGCGCTGGTGGGCGGCGGCGTCGTCGTCCTGATGGCCGGGCTGTTCCGCGCGACGGCGATGCGCCGCGCCGTCGTCCCGGGTCTGACCCTGGTCACGCTCGCCACGGCCCTGGGGATGACCGTGTGGCAGTGGGGCGAGCACAAGTCCATCGTCTCCGGCGCGCTGGCCGTGGACGACCTGTCGATGTTCCTCAACGCGCTGTTCTTCATCGGGGCGATGGCCGCGGTCGTCCTGGCGCTGCGCGACTCCTCGCCCGAGGAGTCCGGCCACGGCGAGTGGCACGCGTTGCTGCTGTCCGCGGTGATCGGGATGGCGGTGCTCGCCGGGGCGCAGAACCTGGTCAGCGTGTTCCTGGGGCTGGAGCTGCTGTCGATCCCGCTGTACGTGATGTGCGCGACCAACCTGCGCAGCGCGCCCTCCCTGGAGTCGGGGCTGAAGTATCTGATCGTCGGGTCGGTGGGCTCGGCCACGCTGCTGTACGGGCTGGCGCTGGTCTACGGCGCGACCGGCGCGACCGACTTCACCGCGATCGCGCACGCGCTGAGCGCGAAGGCGGGCCTGGTGGACGACCCGCTCACGCTGGCCGGCATCGGTTTGATCGCGGCGGGGCTGTGCTTCAAGGTCTCGGCCGCGCCCTTCCACCAGTGGACGCCCGACGTCTACCAGGGCGCCCCGACCCCGGTCACCGCCTTCATGGCCGTGGCCACCAAGGCGGCGGCGTTCGGGGCGTTCCTGCGGCTGTTCGACGTGGCCCTGATCGAGGCGGTGACGAACTGGGCGCCGCTGCTGGCGGCGCTGGCCACGATCTCGATCGTGGTGGGCAACGTGGGCGCGCTGACCCAGACCTCGCTCAAGCGCCTGATGGCGTGGTCGAGCGTGGCCCAGGCCGGCTACATGCTGGCCGGCGTGGTGGTGGCCGACCAGGCCGGGGCCAAGGCGCTGGTGTTCTACCTGGCGGTCTACCTGGTGATGAACGTCGCCGCCTTCGCGGTGATCGTGGCCCGCGAGCGCGAGACACCCTTCGGCGACGACATCCGCTCCGTGGCGGGGCTGGGCGCCTCGCGCCCCGCGCTGGCCTGGCCGCTGACCCTGGCGATGCTGTCGCTGGCCGGGATCCCGGCCACCGCCGGGTTCATCGGGAAGTTCACGCTGATCGGCGCCGCCGTAGACGGCGGCTACGCCTGGCTGGGCATCGTGATCGTGATCGGCTCGATGATCTCCCTGGCCTACTACCTGCGCGTGATCGCGGCGATGTGGCTGTCGGATTCCCGGGTGGCCGTGCCGGCGATCGCGGGGGCCTCGCCGGAGCTGGATGGAGACCCTCCGGCCCCCACCTCTCGCCGCGCGCCGGAGGCCGTCGCCGTGGCCGTCCTCTTCGGAGCAGCGACTTTGTTCTTCGGGATCGTCCCCTCGCCTCTCTTCGACCTGGCCCGCGACGCCGGACGGGCGCTGGGGCTGCTCTAGAACGCCGGGCGTCGCGCTAGCCTAGATCGCCCCTTGGAGTACCCGGTCGAGAGCTTCACGGATGACGAGCGCGCCGCGCTCGCTCCGCATTTCACGAATGTCGACCGGCCCGTGTTCGCGCTGGTCAACCTCCCGGAGACGGTCAAGGGCGCGCTGTTCGCGCGCTACTCGCGCTACCAGGGGACGCTGCGGCGGCTGTTCCTGGACGAGTTCGCCGACGACGTCGCCGGAGCGACCGCCGCCACGTGGGACGGCGCCGAGGGCGAGCGCGCGGCCCAGCTCTACGAGCGGATCTTCCTGGGCTACGGCGACGACTCCGTGGCCCAGCTGGGCGGCGCGCACGTGGCCTGCGAGTGGACCTCCAACGTGCTCACGAAGATCCTCCAGCGCCCGCGCCTGGGCGCCTACCTGGAGCAGTCCACGCGCTACATCGCCTATGACGCGCCGATGCCCGGCGGCGCCTACCGCTACTACCGCGACCCGTCGCTGGGGCCCGAGTACGAGGCGGCCATGGACGAGGTGTTCTCGCTCTACTCGGCCGCCCTGCCCGCGGTGACCGCGTGGGCCGGCGAGCGCTTCCCGCGCTCCGACGGCGAGCCCGAGACCGCCCACGCGCGCGCGATCAAGGCCAAGGCGCTGGACCTGCTGCGCGGGCTGCTGCCCGCCGCGTCCCTCTCCCACATGGGGATCTTCGCCACGGGCCAGACCTACGAGCAGCTGGTCCTGCACCTGCTCGCGCACCCGCTGCCCGAGGCGCAGGAGTACGGCCGGATGATCCTGTCCGAGGTCAAGGCCGTCATGCCCAGCTTCGTGGCCCGCGTCGAGCGGCCCGACCGCGGCGGCGAGTGGGTCTCCTTCCTCCAGCGCCGCGAGCAGGCCGGCCGCGACTGGGCCGCGCGGCTCGGGCTCGACCGCGGCGGCACGGGGGATGGCGCGCCCTCGGTCCGGTTGCTGGAGGTGGACGGCGACATGGAGCGCCTGCTGGCGGCGCTGCTGTTCGAGGCCTCGGCGGCGTCCGAGGAGCAGGCCCGGATCGCGGTGGCCTCGCTGTCCACCGAGCAGCAGGGCGAGCTGTTCGCCGACCTGGCGGGCGAGCGCAGCAACCGCCGCTACCGGCCGGGCCGCGGCCTGGAGACGCTGCGCTACCGCTTCGAGATCGTGTCCGACTACGGCGCCTTCCGCGACCTCCAGCGCCACCGGATGCTCACCGTCCAGTGGCAGACGCTGTCCCCCGACCTGGGCGCCGGCGTCCCGGAGGAGGTCGACGCGTCCGGCCAGGGCGACGCCTACCGCCGCGCGCTGGAGCGCTCGCGCGAGGAGTACGAGCGCCTGGCCACCGCCGGCCTGCGCCAGGCCGCGCCCTACGCGCTGTGCCTGGGCTACCGCATCCGCTACGTCCTGGAGCTCAACGCGCGCGAGGCGATGCAGCTGATCGAGCTGCGCTCGGGCCGCGAGGGCCATCCCACCTACCGCGCCGTCGCCCACGAGATGCACGCGCAGATCGCGGCGGTGCACCCCGCGGTCGGCGCCGCCATGACGCACGTCGACCGCGAGCTCGAGCCCCGGCTGGAGCGCATCCTGTCCGAGATGCGCACGCAGGCCCGGGCCGAAGCGCGGCTGTGATTTAGCCGTCGTTTGCGCCGGGACAGGCGTCTACGGCGGCGGGTGAGGGAGTCGGATCGGCCGGCGCGGCGGACGCTCGTGCACTTGACCGCCATATAGGCGGCTAACTGCACGCGCGTCGGAGAGTGCGCAGTCGACCGCGATATACGCGGCTAAGTGCGCACGGCATCGGAAATCCGGCCAGAGCGCACGCGAAAACTCGCCGGGCGCGGGTACGCTCGACGGGTGAGGAGGCTCCTGACCACCCTCGGTGCGGCCGTAAGCATCGGCGCCGCCACGGCGCAAGCGGCGAGCGCGCCGACCCTAGGCGGCTGCCCCGTCTTCCCCGCCACCAACGCCTGGAACCAGGACGTCTCCAACGCGCGCGTGAGCCCGCGCTCGAACGCCTACATCGCCTCCATCGGCCGCAACGCCACCCACCTCCACGCGGACTTCGGCGGCGGCGGCGCGTACGGGATCCCGTTCCGGGTCGTCCCCAGGGCGCAAAGAAGGGTCCCGATCCGCATCACCGACTACCCCGACGAGTCCGACCGCGGTCCGTACCCGGTGCCGCTCAACGCGCCGGTGGAGCGAGGCTCCGACCGCCACGTCCTCACCCTGCAGAGCGGCACGTGCAAGCTCTTCGAGCTCTACAACGCGCGGCGCTCCGGCGCGGGCTGGGCCGCCAGCCAGGGGTCGATCTTCGACCTGCGCTCCAACCGCCTACGTCCCGAGGGCTGGACCTCGGCCGACGCGGCCGGCCTGCCGATCCTCCCCGGCCTGGCCCGCTACGACGAGGTGCGCCGCGGCGCGATTCACCACGCGCTGCGCTTCACCGTGCAGGAGACGCAGAAGGGCTACATCCATCCCGCCACCCACTTCGCCTCCAGCTCCACCGATCCCAACCTCCCGCCGATGGGGCTGCGCCTGCGGCTCAAGCGCTCCTACTCCCTCGCTCGCTTCCGCGGCCAATCGCGGGTCATCCTGGTCGCGCTCAAGCGCTACGGCATGTTCGTGGCCGACAACGGGTCGAGCTTCTTCATCACCGGCGCCTCGGACCGCCGCTGGAACGACGACGACCTCAACCAGCTCAAGACGGTCCCGGGCAGCGCGTTCGAGGCGCTGGACACGGGCCGCATCCGCCGGTAGCCGCGGCTAGCCCGACAGCTCGCGCTCGCGCAGCTCGATGCGCCGGATCTTGCCCGTCAGCGTCTTGGGCAGGTCCTCGACGAACTCGATCCGGCGCGGGTACGCGTACGCGCTCAGGTGCGAGCGGACGAACGCCCGGATGTCGGCGGCCAGCTCGTCGGATGCCGCGTGCCCCTCGGCCAGCACCACGAACGCCTTGACCACGTGGCCCTTCTGCTCGTCGGGCGAGGCCACGGCGGCGGCCTCGCGCACCGCCGGGTGCTCGATGCACGCCGACTCCACCTCGAAGGGCCCGATCCGGTACCCGGCCGAGATGATCACGTCGTCCGCGCGGCCCGCGTACCAGTAGTAGCCGTCCTCGTCCTCCTGGGCCGCATCCTTGGTGTGGAACCACTCGCCGCCGAACGTCTCGCGCCCGGCCTCCTCGTTGTTCCAGTAGCCCAGCGGCCAGTGGGGATTGGACCGCGCCCGCAGGCAGATCTCGCCGCGCTCGCCGCGCGGCACGGACCGCTCGTCCTCGTCGAGGATCTGCACGTCCCAGCCGGGCATCGGCCGGCCCATCGACCCCTCGCGGACCTCCATGAACGGGTAGTTCGCGCACAGCGGGTAGGACTCGGTCAGGCCGTAATAGTCCAGGACCGTGAGCCCGTACTGCTCGCGGAACCAGCGGATGGCCTCGGGGTTCAGCGGCTCGCCCGCCGAGCAGACGATCCGGAACTTCTGCGGGTAGCGCTGGCCGGCGTCCTGGACGGCCATCATCGCCCGCATCGCGGTGGGCGTGGTGAAGACGTTGGTGGCGCCGTGGCGCGAGAGGACGTCCAGCTGCTTGTGGGGATCGAACCCGCCCTCGCGCTGGTAGACCAGCTGCGTGGCGCCCAGCCGCCACGGCCCCAGCAGCGGCGAGATCCCCGCCGCCCACGCCCACTCCCCCATGCCGTGGAACAGCTCGCCGTCGCGCAGGTCGTGGCAGTAGACGAACTCCTCGTGGGCCAGGATGTAGCGGTGGGCGTGCAGGATGCCCTTGGCCAGGCCGGTGGTGCCGCTGGAGTAGTAGAGCTGGGCCGAGTCGTCGGCCGACGTGTCGGCGGTCTGGAACGAGTCGTTCGCGCCCGCCAGCAGCGCCTCGTCCAGGACCAGCACCTCCTCCACCAGGTCGGCCGGCATCCGCTGCGCCTGGTCCGGCGAGCACACGAGCAGCTTCGCCTGGGAGTCGCGGACGCGGTGGCGGATCCCCTCGTCCCCGTAGAGCACCGACATCGAGAGCAGGATCGCCGCGTTCTTCCACACCCCGAAGAACACGGCTGCCGTCTCGGGCGTGGGCGGCGCCACCACGGCCACCCGGTCGCCGCGCTGGACCCCGTGGTCGCGCAGCACGTTGGCCGCCTGGTTGGCCAGGCCCTGCAGCTCGCCCCAGGCCACGTCGCGCCGTGTCCCGTGGAAGTCCTCCCACACCATCGCCGGCTTGCCGGGCGGGTGCTTGTCGCAGACGTCGGCGGCGATGTTGTAGCGCTCCGGGACCTCCCAGGAGTGCGACGCCACCGCCTCCTCGTAGGTCACTCCTCGCCGCCCTCCGAGGACGCGAACTTCCCCTCCAGGTCCTTCATCACCCCCGGGTCGCGCAGGGTGGTGACGTCGCCCAGCTCCCGGCCCTCGGCGATGTCGCGCAGCAGGCGGCGCATGATCTTGCCCGAGCGGGTCTTGGGCAGGTCGGCGGACCAGATGATCCGCTTGGGCCGGGCCAGCTTCCCGATCCGCACGGCCACGTGCTCGCGCAGCTCCTCGACCATCTCGTCGGAGCCCTCGAGGTCGCCCTCCAGCGTCACGAAGGCGCAGATGGCCTGGCCGCTGTCCTCGTCGGCCTGTCCGATCACCGCCGCCTCGGCCACCTTGCCGTGGGAGACGATCGCCGACTCGACCTCCGCCGTGGACAGGCGGTGGCCGGACACGTTGATGACGTCGTCCACACGGCCCACGATCCAGAAGTAGCCGTCCTCGTCGCGCCGAGCGGCATCGCCGACCACGTACGTCTCCGGCCCGAACTTGGAGAAGTAGGTCTCCACGAAGCGCTCGTCCTCGCGGTAGAGCGTGCGCAGCATCGACGGCCACGGCCGCCGGATCACCAGCAGCCCCTGGCCCTCCTCCATCTCGTTGCCGTCGTTGTCGACCACCGCGGCCGCCACACCCGGCAGCGGCACCGTGGCCGAGCCGGGCTTGGTCGTCGTGATGCCGGGAAGCGGGGAGATCAGGACCGAGCCCGTCTCGGTCTGCCACCACGTGTCCACGATCGGGCAGCGCTGCGCGCCGATGACCTTGTGGTACCAGAGCCAGGCCTTGGGGTTGATGGGCTCGCCCACCGTGCCCAGCAGGCGCAGCGAGGAGAGGTCGTGGCGCTCCGGGTACTGCGCGCCCCACTTCATGCAGGCGCGGATCGCGGTGGGCGCGGTGTAGAACAGCGTGACGTCGTAGCGGTCGCACAGCTCCCACCAGATGTCCTTGTCCGGGTAGTCGGGCGCGCCCTCGTACATCACGCTCGTCGCGCCGTTGAGCAGCGGCCCGTAGACGATGTAGGTGTGGCCGGTGACCCAGCCGACGTCGGCCGAGCACCACCACACGTCCTCGTCGGGCTTGAGGTCGAAGACATGCTTGTGGGTCCACGCGACCTGCGTCAGGTAGCCGCCGGTGGTGTGGAGGATGCCCTTCGGCTTCGCAGTGGATCCCGACGAGTAGAGGATGTAGAGCGGGTGCTCGGCGTCGAGCGCCTCCGCTTCGCACTCCTCGTCTGCCGCTTCGAGCGCCTCGTGGAACCACACGTCGCGGCCCTGCTCCAGCTCCGCCGCGACGCCGGTATTCGCCACGACGAAGATCGTCTCGAGCGTCTCCAGGTCGCCGACCACCGCGTCGACCTGCTGCTTGATCGGCTCGGTCTTGCCCTTGCGCCGGGCCCCGTCGACCGTGACCAGTGCCTTCGCGTGCGAGAACTCCAGACGCTCCTTGACCGCCTCGGCGCTGAAGCCTCCGAACACGACGTTGTGGGGCGCGCCGATCCGCGCGCAGGCGAGCATGGCGACGACGACCTCGGGGATCATCGGCAGGAAGATCCCGACGACGTCACCGGCCTCGATGCCGCGGTCCTTCAGCGCGTTGGCGAAGCGCTTGACGTCGCGCAGCAGCTGCTCGTAGGTGATGTCGCGCTCCTCGCCCTCCTCGCCGCGCCAGTGGAAGGCGACGCGGGAGCCCAGGCCGGCCTCGACGTGGCGGTCGAGGCAGTTGTAGGACGCGTTGAGCTTGCCGCCGACGAACCACTTGTGGAACGGGGGGTTGGAGTCGTCGAGGACGGTGTCCCATTCCTCGAACCAGTGCAGGGCGCGTGCCTGCTCGGCCCACCAGCGGGTCGGGTCCTCGGCCGCTGCTTCGTGCTCGGACAGGTCGCGGATCAGCGCCCTGCTCGCGAACTCCGGCGGCGGCTCGAACCACTCCCGGCCCAGGAGCTCGTCCAGCTCCTGCTGGAGGGTGTTGGCCCGCGCGTCGGGCGTGTCGTCTTCTCGTTCGGCGACTACCACGAAGGCTCTTTGCGCATCAACGGTCGCACGGGCAGCACGGTGCGCCCGAACGTGCTGTTGGTCACGCCGGCAAACGACGCGTACCACGCGGCCACTGCGGTGAGGATGCCGACCCAGCCGCCGATCTTGACGACGTTCGTGTGCGCGCTGGCATCGCCGATCCCGAGCAGCAAGAATGTGGACGCGAGCAACACGAAGACGAGGGCGATGGCCGCCGTCGTCCGCAGCGAGGCGACGAACATGTAGGTGGTGAAGACGCCCCAGGCGATCAGATAGAGGCCGACCGCATGGCCGGCGTCCTTCGCCGGAACGTTGACGGCGAAGAACTGGACGTAGGCCCAGAACGACAGCCAGAAGGCGCCGTACGACGTGAACGCCAGCGCACCGAACGTGTTGCCGGTGCGGAACTCCCACATACCGGCAAGCACCTGGGCGATGCCGCCGTAGGCGAGCGCGAGGCCGAACACGACGGGCTCGCCGCCCGGGCCGATCAGGCCGGAGTTGAACATGCTGAGCACGAAGGTCGTGAGCGCGAACGCGGCCAGACCGAGAGGGCCGGGATCCGCCAGCGGGCTGGGGACGAACCGCACCGCTTCCATCGCAGCCGAGCCCGACGACAGTTCAGCTCTCCGCCCATCCGCGCGGGCGGCGGTATGCGCCTCCATCAGAGACCTCCTTGCTCGTGGACCGAGATGGCGAAGCGCGCTCTCTCCGTGCGAGCTCGCCGACCGGAAGGTTCGCTGCGCGCCGACGCGCCGTCATGGCCGCCAGCCCTAGTTGTCGGCTCGGGCTAACCGGAGGATCGACGGTGGCATCGCGTCACCGGCGTGGGAGGGGGCAGAATGGGAGCGCATGATCCGCGTGCTCGCCGATGCGCTGGTGCCCGTGCATCAGCACTACCTCGCGCAAGCGCGGCAGATGCAGGCGCTCTCGTTCGCCGTACACATTCCCCTCGTCGCGTTCGGCATCTCGTTCCCGGTGCTCGTGCTCTTCGCCGAGTCGCGCTGGCTGCGCACCGGCGACACGCTGTATCGCACGCTGGCGCGTCGTTGGACGCGGATCATGGTCGCGCTGTTCGCCGTCGGCGTGATCACCGGGACGATCCTCAGCTTCGAGATGGGTCTGCTGTGGCCGAACTTCACCGCGACGTTCGGCGCCGTGTTCGGGCTGGGGTTTGCCATCGAGGGCTTCTCGTTCTTCCTCGAGGCGATCTTCATCGGGATCTATGTGTACGGCTGGGACAGGCTGTCGCCGCGCGCGCACTTCCTCAGCGGAATCCCGATCGTGATCACCGGCTTCACCGGCTCCCTGATGGTGATCGCGGTGAACGCCTGGATGAATCATCCGGCGGGCTTCACGCTGCGCGGCGGCAAGGTGGTCGCCGTCGACCAGTGGCACGCGCTGTTCGCGAACACCTATCTCTGGCATGAGCTCGTGCACATGTATGTCGCCGGCTACATCGTCTCGGGCTTCGTGCTCGCCGGCGCATATGCGCTCGGCCGGCTGCGCGGGCGTTGGGGGCGCTACGAGCGCACGGCGCTCGCGATTCCGCTCACGGTCGCGGCGCTCGCAGCGCCGGTGCAGGTGCTCGTCGGCGACTGGGCGGCGCGCGACGTCGCGCGCACGCAGCCGGTCAAGCTCGCCGCGATCGAAGGGCTCGGGCCGACGACGCGCGGCGCACCCGAGCACCTGCTCGGCTGGTACGAGAACGGCCATGTCCGGTTCGGGCTCGAGATCCCGCACGCGCTGTCGGTCCTCGCCTTCCACAGCTGGGACGCAAAGGTGCAGGGGCTCGACGCGGTGCCCCCGGCCGACCGGCCGCCGGTCAACGTCGTCCGCTTCTCCTTCCAGACGATGGTCGGGATCGGCACGCTGCTCGCGCTGCTCGGCGTCGTCTTCGTCGCGGTCCGCATCCGTCGGCGTCGACTGCCCGAGTCTCGCTGGTTCTACCGGGCGCTGGTCGCCGCAGGGCCGCTCTCGGTCGTCGCGCTGATCGCCGGCTGGGTGACGACGGAGGTCGGGCGGCAGCCGTGGGTCGTCTACCGCGTCATGCCGACGGCGGACGCGGTCACCGGTGCGGGCGCGATCCCTGTCGGCTACACCGTGCTCGCACTCGCCTACGCGGTGGTCGGGATCGGCGTGGTCTGGATGCTGCGCCGGCTCGCGCGCGTGCCGCTCGATCTGGGGGAGGGAACGCGATGAGCTCCACGTTCCTGGCGGCGCTGCCGCTCGTCTTCGTCCTGTCCGGTGTCGTGCTCTACGGCGTCCTCGCCGGCGCCGACCTGGGCGCGGGCTTCTGGCAGCTCTTCGCCGGCCGCGGGGCGCACGGCGAGGAGATCCGCGAGCACGCGCACCACTCGATGGCCCCCGTCTGGGAGGCAAACCACGTCTGGCTGATCTTCGTGCTCACCGTCTTCTGGACCGCCTACCCGACGGCGTTCGGTTCGATCGCCTCGACGCTCGCGATACCGCTCTTTCTCGCGGGCATCGGCATCGTCTTCCGCGGCGCCGCGTACGCGCTGCGCGTCGCCACCTCCACGCCGCGCGAGCTCGCCGTGATCGACACGGTCTTCTCGCTCTCGTCGATTCTCACGCCGTTCGCGCTCGGGACGATGGCGGGCGCGATCGCCACGGGGCGCGTGCCGGTCGGCAACGCTGCAGGCGACCGCTTCTCGAGCTGGCTCGACGCGACCTCGGTCCTCGTCGGCATCCTCGCCGTCGCCACCTCCGCGTACCTCGCTGCGGTCTATCTCGCGGCCGACGCGGCGCGGCGTGACGAGCTCGAGCTCGTGCGCGCGTTTCGCATGCGGGCGCTCGCCGCGGGTGTCGTGGCGGGTGGGCTCGCGCTCGCCGGAATCGTCGTCCTGCGCGACGACGCGCGTTCGCTCT
>JAWVFR010000042.1:0-14670 GCA_033855845.1 Solirubrobacteraceae bacterium | reverse complement strand
GGCGGCCATGACGAGGCGCCGGAGCGCGAACATGGCGCGCGATGGACGAATCCACCGCGATCCTGTTCCCCGGCCAGGGCAGCCACGAGGAGGGGATGGACGCTCCCTTTCGCGGCCACCCGCTGCTGGAGCGCGGGCTGGAGCGGCTCGGGCACGACCCGTTCGCCCGGCTGGCCGAAGGGACGCGCCACCAGCAGCCCGCCCTGTTCCTGTGCAGCGTCGCGGCCTGGGACCAGGCACGGCCGGCGGCGGCCGCGGCGGCGGGCCACTCCTTGGGCGAGTACGCGGCGCTGTTCGCCGCCGGCGCGCTGAGCTTCGAGGACGCGTTGGAGCTGGTCGACGTGCGCGCCCGCGCCATGGCGGCGGCGGGCGAGGAGCGGCCCGGCGGGATGGTGGCCATGCTCGGCGGCGAGCGTGCGGACGTCGAGGCCCTGGCCGCGCGGCTGGGCCTCGTGGTGGCCAACGACAACGCGCCCGGGCAGCTGGTGCTCAGCGGCCCGCTGGAGGCGATCGGCGAGGCGCAGGACGCGGCCCGGGACGCCGGCGCGCGGGCGCGCCCGCTGCCCGTGTCCGGGGCCTTCCACTCGCCGCTGATGGAGCCGGCCGCCGCCGCCCTGCGCGAGGCGCTGGCCGGGGTGCCGGTGCGCGAGCCGTCGATCCCCGTGTGGTCCAACGGCAGCGCCGCTCCCTTCGTCGACGTGCGCCGCGAGCTCGTGGAGAACCTGCTGCGCCCCGTGCGCTGGCGCGAGACGATCCTGGCCATGCACCAAGTGGGGATCCAGCGCTTCGAGGAGCTGGGCCCGGGGCGCGTCCTGACGGGGATGGTCAAGCGCACGGTGCCCGCGTGAGGGAGGATCCACCGCATGGGGGATAGAGAGGGCTGCGCCCTGGTCACGGGCGGCACGCGCGGCATCGGCGCGGCCGTGGTGGAGCGCCTGCGCGCCGACGGGTGGCCCGTGGTCGCGCTGGCGCGCACGGGCGGCGACGTCCAGGCCGACGTGTCCGACGCGCAGGCCGTGGCCGCCGCCTTCGACGCGGTGGAGGAGCGCCACGGCTCGGTGCTCGTGCTGGTCAACAACGCCGGCGCGCGCCGCGACGGGCTGGCCATCCGGATGTCCGACGAGGACTGGAACGCGGTCCTCGACGTCAACCTCGACGGTGCCTTCCACTGCACGCGCCGCGCGCTGGGCCCGATGCTCAAGGCGCGCTGGGGGAGGATCGTCAACGTGTCCTCCGTCGTCGCGGTGCACGCCAACCCGGGGCAGGCCAACTACGCGGCCTCCAAGGCCGGGCTGCTGGCGCTCACGCGCACGATCGCTCGGGAGATGGGGCGCAAGGGGATCACGTGCAACGCTGTTACCCCCGGGATCGTCGCGACCGACATGACCCAGGACGTGGTGGAGGACCTGGTCGGGCTGGTGCCCGCCGGACGCGCGGGCACGCCCGCGGACGTCGCCGCCGCGATCGGCTTCCTCTGCTCGGAGGAGGCGGCCTACGTGAACGGGGCCACGCTCGCCGTGGACGGCGCGCTGACCGCATGACAGAGAAGGAGGAGGACATGGACGAAGGACAGGTGCTGGAGCTGGTCCGGGGCAAGCTGGACGAGATCAAGGTCGAGAACGCCGCCGGGGCCACGATGGACACGACGTGGGAGGAGCTGGAGGTCGACTCCCTCGACCTGGTCGAGCTGGTCCAGGCGCTGGAGGACGAGTACGGCGTCCGCATCGAGGACGAGCAGCTCAAGGGCGTCAAGACCGTCGGCGACGCCGTGCGGCTCGTCGTCGCGGCGAAGGGGGAGGCCGGCGCGGCGGCATGAGCGCCGAGGTCCTGGTCACCGGGCGTGGGGTCGTCACCTCCATCGGGGAGGGCGCGGAGGACTTCGTGGACGCCCTCATGGCGCGGCGCTCGGGGATCGAGGACGGCGTGGGCCGGGCCGAGGACTTCGACCCCGAGAGCACGATGACGCCCAAGGAGGCGCGCCGCGCCGACCGCTTCACGCAGTTCGCCCTGGCCGCCGCCGACCAGGCGATGGCCGAGGCGGGGCTGGGCGCGGCGGGCGACGGCGTGGAAGCCGAGCGCGTGGCCGTGGTGATCGGCACGGGCGTCGGCGGACTGGAGACCGTGGAGCGCGGCGTGCGCGACTTCGCACAGCGTGGCGAGCGCGGCCTGTCCCCGCTGACGATCCCGATGATGATGCCCAACGCCGCCGCCGCCCACATCGCCATGCGCTTCGGGGCCCACGGGCCCGGGTTCTCCCTCGCGTCGGCCTGCGCCACGGGCGCCCACGCGATCGGGGAGGCCGCGCGGATGATCGCCCGCGGGGAGGCCGACGTCGTGATCGCCGGGGGCAGCGAGGCGGCGATGACCGAGGTCGGGCTGGCGGCGTTCCGGCGCATGGGCGCGCTGTCGCGCCAGGGCGTCTCCTGCCCCTTCGACGCGCGCCGCGACGGCTTCGTCATGGGGGAGGGAGCGGGCGTGGTCGTGCTGGAGGCCGGCGAGCACGCGCGGGCCCGGGGCGCGCCGGCGCTGGCCCGCGTGGCCGGCTACGCGGCCTCCAACGACGCCTTCCACATCACCGCGCCCGACGAGGACGGCCGGGGCGCCACCGCCGTCATGCGCGGCGCGATCGAGGACGCGGGCGCGACTCCCGCGGACGTGGGCTACCTCAACGCGCACGGGACCTCGACCCCGTTCAACGACCGCATCGAGGCGCTGGCCGCGCACACGGTGTTCGGCGGCGAGCCGCCGCCGATCTCCTCGACGAAATCGGCGATCGGCCACCTCCTGGGCGCGGCCGGGGCGGTGGAGGCGGTGGCCACCATCGGGGCGCTGCAGCGTGGGCTGCTGCCGCCCACGCTCAACTACGAGGAGCCGGACCCCGAATGCGACGTGGACTGCGTCCCCGACGGGCCGCGCGAGGCGCCGGGGCTGGAGCTGGCGCTCTCGAACTCGTTCGGGTTCGGCGGGCAGAACGCCTGCCTGGCCCTGGCGCGCGCATGAGCGTCGCCGCGCTGGGGTCGCGCAACCCGACCGAGGACGCGATCCTGGTCGCCGCCCGCGAGGCGCTGGCCGGCGAGCCCTATGACCGCGTGACCATCGACGGGATCGCGCGCCGCGCCTTCGTCTCGCGGACCACCGTCTACTTCTACTTCCCCAACAAGCGCGCGGTGGTCGACCGCCTGATCCAGCGCTCCTTCGCCGACATGCACGACGCCGGCGCTCCCTACTTCGAGGGCGAGGGCGATCCGCGCGCCGAGCTGCGCGCCGCCCTGGCCGGGGTGGTGGAGGTGGTCGACCGCGACGCGTCCATCCTGCGTCTCGCCCTGTGGCTATACGGCCGCGAGGACCAGATCCCGGCCGAGTGGGCTCCCCACATCCAGCAGCTCGTCCGAGCGGGCGCTCGGCGCATCGCGCGCGACCAGGGTCGCGGGCTGGCCCCCGACGACATCCCGGCGCGGACCTCCGCCCTGGCGCTGTGCGCGATGGTGGAGCGCCACGTGGGGATGGAGATCATCCGCGCCGGCCGCGCCGGCCGCGACGGCCACGACTCGATCCGCGTGCTGTCGGAGCTGTGGTGGCGCGCCGTGTACGCGAAGCCCTAGCCGGCCGTGGTGGCGGGCTCGGGGGCGGCGGTGCGCCGGGCTTCCAGCTCCAGCGGCGGGCGCCCGCGGGTGTGGCGGGCGTAGAAGCGCCGACCGTGCCAGCGCTGGGTGTGCCAGAAGGCGGCCGCGAGGACCTGGCGGCGATGCAGCCAGAAGCGATCCGGGATCTCGTCCGCGGGCGCGACGCGCCCGGGCTCGACGTCGGCCAGCGCGAATCCGGCCCCGGCGCGGCGGTCGCGCCGGGCCAGGACGCGACCCTGCGCGTCGGCGATCACGGCGCCGCCCTCCAGGTGGCCTCGGTAGGTGACGAACGGCAGGCCGGGCAAGGGGCACTCGATCGGCCCGGCATGGGCGGCGTGGACGACCGGCGCGCCCACGTAGCGCGCGAAGCGCTCGGCCACGCTGGTGGCCAGCCGGGCGTTGCGCGCCTCCAGCCGCCGCGTGACCGCGCGCGGCGGCCACGGCGGGTTGCTCCACCAGCCCGAGCCGCCGACCACCAGGTCCACGCGGCCCCGCAGCCGCCGCGCGGTCTGCGTGCGCATGAACTCCCAGCACACGGCCGCGCCCATGGTGAGCGGTCCCGCCTCGATCACGCCGTCGTCGTCGCCGCCGACGTAGAAGCAGTTCTCCCACATCGTCGGGAGGTCCTTGTCGTGGCGCCCCAGGACGGTGCCCTCGGGGTCGACCAGGAGGAAGGCGTTGCGCGCCTCGCGGTCGCGTCGCGGCACAGGAAGGAGCCGCCGACGTGGACGCCGTGGCGCTTCGCCACGCCGCGCAGCATCTCCAGGGCGGCGCCGTCCGGGGCCAGCGCCGCGCCGGCCAGCTCGGGCCGGAAGGCGATCCCCGTGGTGAAGAACTCCGGCAGGACGATCCACTCCGCGCCCGCCCGTGCCGCGTCGCCGGCCAGGCGCTCGCAGGCGGCCAGGTTCGCCGCCACGTCGGCGATCACCGGCTCCAGCTGCACGGCGGCCACGCGCATGCAGCGATCCTAGGCCGTCGGCGGCGCCAGCGGGGCGCCCAGCGCGTGGTAGCCGCCGTCCACGTGCAGGATCTCGCCGGTGATCGCGCGGGCGCGGTCGGAGAGCAGCCACACGCAGGCCTCGGCGACGGGGGTCGAGTCGCGCGGGTCCCAGCGCAGCGGCGCCTGCGCGGCCCAGGCCTGCGCGAGCACGTCGAAGCCGGGGATGCTGCCGGCCGCCAGCGTCCGGATGGGGCCGGCGGCGACGAGGTTGGAGCGGATCCCCTTCGGCCCCAGGTCCCGCGCCAGGTAGCGGTTGACCGACTCCAGCGCCGCCTTGGCCACGCCCATCCAGTCGTAGGCCGGCCAGGCCACGGTCGCGTCGAAGTCCAGGCCCACGATGGCCGCTCCCTCGGCCGCCTCGAGCAGCGGGAGCAGGCCGGCGGCCAGGGCCTTGAGCGAGTACGCGCTGGTCCGGAACGCGAGTTCGGCGGACTCGGGCGGGGTGTCCAGGAACGCACCGCCCAGCGCGTCCTGCGGCGCGAAGGCGATGGCGTGGACGATCCCGTCCACGGCGCCCCAGCGCTCCTGCAGGTCGGCGGCCAGCGCCTCCAGGTCGGACGGCTCGTTGACGTCGAGCTCCAGCACGGGCGGGGGCGTGTCGCCGGGGAGACGCCGCGCCGTGCGCTCGGTGATCCGGTGGCCGCGGCCGAACCCCGTGAGCACCACCTCCGCACCTTCGGCCAGGGCGCGCTCGGCCACGGCGAAGGCGATGGAGGAGTCCGTCAGCACCCCGGTGACCACCAGCCGCTTGCCTTGGAGCAGCACCGGCGCAGCCTATGTCACGGGGCAGGTACGTCATCGAGTCCGGCGAAGGGACTCGCACCGCAACCCGGAGGTCTCTCCCACCATGTCCAACGGATCGCCCGACGCCCTGCCCCCGTCCGACCGCTCCCGGCGCCCGCTCGTCGTTTTCGTCGTCCTGCTTCTGCTGGCCGCCGCCGGAGTCGGCGGCTACTTCGTCGGCAAGTCCGCCGCGGACGCGAGCCAGGCCGAGAAGCGCGGCGAGGCCCGCGGCCGCGCGGCCGAAGCCGCGCTGTACGCGCCGGGCCAGGCGCGCTACCAGGCGATCTACCAGAAGGGCTTCGCGGCGGGCGAGCGCACCGGGCGCCAGGCCGGTGTGCGCGCGGGCGCCGAGAAGGGCGCCAAGGTCGGCTTCGAGAAGGGGCAGCAGGTCGGCGTGACGCAGGGTCAGCGCCAGGGCGTCGTGACCGGCGCCACCGCGGCCCTGGGCGGGTTCACCGACTGGCAGGTCGGGTCCTGGTACATCGTCAAGTTCCGGGTCGGGACCAACGGCGTGCCCTTCGCGATCGAGGCGCGCAAGCAGATGTCGCCGACCGAGCGCTACGCGATCTGCACCAGCAACCCGGCCGACATCTGCACGGAGCCGATCGTGGGCGGCTAGGCGGCGCCCTCGCCCAGGGCGGCGGCGAACATCTGTCCCATGGACACGGCGTGGTCCGGGCGCTCGACGACCCGGACCACGTCGCCCGCGCCGAGTTCCCCCTCCCGGACGATCCGTAGGTAGGCGCCGGGGCGACCGCCGGCCGCGAAGCGCTTGAGGAAGCGGGGATCGTCCATGCGGATCCCGAGCTTGAAGCAAGGTAGGCGGGGCTCGGAGACCTCCAGGACGGCGGTGCCGACCTCCCAGCGCTCGCCGACCCGCGCGCCGGTGACGTCGATTCCCTGGGTCGTGAGGTTCTCGCCGAACGTGCCGGGCTCCAGCGGGCGCCCGAGCTGCTCCTCCCACCACTCGTAGTCCTCACGCGCGTACGCGTAGGCGGCCTTGTCGCATCCGCCGTGCGCGCCGGCGTCCGCCTGGCGGTTGCCCTCCAGCGCGTTGTCGCGCGCCGCGACGCGCCCGTCCACCGGGTCCTTCCAGATCGACGTGCGCACCGTGCGCTTGCCGTGCTGGACCTCACGGACCAGCCCGACGTTGACGGAGAGCAGGCGGCCTGGCATGGACTCCAGTATGCCGCCGGTTGCAATGGCACCTTTACCGGATGATGCGATCGACCCCACGCTTCCAGGCCGGGGACGGGCTTCGTGGCCTGGCTGCACTCGGCGTCTTCACGGTCCACGCCGGCTCGTTCGCGCTCGGCTCCACCGGTCAGGTCGCGCTGGCCGCGGAACCCGGCCGCGAGGGCTCCTATGGGCTGCTCGGGATCGCGATGGTGGGGGGAGGCGCGAGCTACGTGACCTTCTTCGTCCTCTCCGGCTACCTCATCTCGCGTCCCTTCGTGCGGGCGTTCATCTTCGCTGAGCCGCTGCCCCGGCTCGGGTCCTATGTGCTGAATCGTGCCCTGCGGATCTTTCCCGCGCTGTGGCTCGCATTCACCGTCGCCCTCCTCCTGGCCGGCGTCCCGGGCAACGCGTCGGCGGTCGACATCCTCGGCGTCTACACGCTCGCCGGAAGCTGGCACGACAACCCGTTCGCGGGCGTCCTGGGCCAGGCGTGGACGCTGGCGGTGGAGGTGCGGTTCTACCTGTTGGTTCCGGCGGTGAGCCTGCTTGGGATGGGCGTCGTGCGGGCGGCCCGGGTGCGCGTGGGGCCGCGGGCTCGGCTGGCGGTCGTGCTCGCGTGCGGGCTCGGGGTGGCGGCGGTGACCTTGATCACGGCCCCCGGTCTCACGGCGGGCGAGCTGCTGTCCTTCCACGCGCACCTCTACGCCTTCGTGCCGGGGGTGATGCTGGCAGCGCTGGAACCGTGGCTGCTGGCCCGGCTGTCGCAGCGGCGCCTCGCGCGCTGGCTGGGCCTGGGGCTGGCCGTCCTGGGCACCGGGATGTTCCTGGCCTGGGAGCCGGTGAGCGCCGCGATGCAGACGGCGAGTGCGGCCCCGTCGGCGCTACGCCTCTACCTCGCGATCGCGGCCGGAACCGTGGTCAGCGGCTTGTTGATCGCCCAGTGGGGCGGCTGGACGCGCAGCCTCTTCACCTGGGGGCCGGTCCGCTGGCTGGGCCAGCGCTCCTACAGCTTCTACCTGCTGCACTTCCTCGTCCTCGCCGAGCTGGCGCCGCTGGTGGCGGCGGGCGGGTACAAGCGGACGTTGCTGATCCTCTTCCCGGCGGCCCTGGCGGTCACGGCCGTGAGCGCGGAGATCAGCTATCGGCTCGTGGAGCGGCCGCTGCTGCAACGCAGGGCCCGGGCGCAGGCGACGCGGGCGGACCCCGACCGCGCTTCGCGATCGGGCGAGCTGGCGATCCAGAGAGCTCCGGCCTGAGAGCGGCGGGGCGAATCGGCCCCGCGCGCGCCCTTCCCCCACATGGAGACCGTCGAGGCGCTGGAGGAGCTGGCCGGGTCGCTGCGCGAGCGGCTGCTGCGCGAGGCGGGCGGTGCGGACGGGGGCGGCGACCTGCACGGGCGCATCGGCGCGCTGGTGGAGCGCGAGTGCGGGCTGCTGGACGCGGAGGCCCGCTCGCGGCTGGTGGCGCTGGTGGCGGAGCGATCGTTTGGCCTCGGGCCGCTGGAGCCGCTGCTGCGCGACCCGGCGGTCGACGAGGTGATGGTCAACGGGCCGGGGTCGGTGTGGGTGGAGCGGGCGGGGCGCCTGGAGCGGGCGGACGTCGCGTTCGCGTCGGTGGAGGAGCTGCGACACGCGATCGAGCGCATCCTGGCGCCGCTGGGGCGCCGGGTGGACGAGGCGTGCCCGCTGGTCGACGCGCGCCTGCCCGACGGCTCGCGCGTGAACGTGGTCATCGGGCCGCTGGCGCTGGACGGGCCGGTGCTGACGATCCGGCGCTTCCGGCGGCGCGGTTATTCGGCGGCCGAGCTGGTGGAGGCGGGCACGCTCACCCCGGAGCTGCGCGACTTCCTGGCGCGGTGCGTGCGCGCGCGGTTGAACCTCCTGGTCAGCGGCGGGACCGGCTCGGGGAAGACGACGACTCTCAACGCGCTGTCCGAGTTCATCCCCGGCGGGGAGCGGATCGTGACCGTGGAGGACGCGGCCGAGCTGCGCCTGCGCCAGGCGCACGTCGTGCGCCTGGAGGCCCGTCCACCCAACCTGGAGGGCCGCGGCGAGGTGACGATCCGCGGGCTGGTGCGCAACGCGCTGCGAATGCGCCCGGACCGGATCGTGGTCGGCGAGGTCCGCGGGCCCGAGGCGCTGGACATGCTCTCCGCGATGACCACCGGCCACGACGGCTCGCTCTCGACGGTCCACGCCGGGTCGCCGGAGGAGGCCGTCCGCCGCGTCGAGACACTGGCCCTGATGGCCGGGGTCGGCCTCCCGCACGCGGCGATCCGCGAGCAGGTGGCCGACGCCATCGACGTCGTGGTCCACCAGTCCCGGCGCGCGGACGGGCGGCGGCGCGTGACCGCGGTCGCCGAGGTGGTCCGCGTGGCCGGTGGAGTCGGAGTGCGGGAGGTCTACGGGCTTTCGCGCGAGGGCCGCTCCCGGTGGCGGGCGGCGTTGTCGGAGCGGCTTTCCGCTCGGCTCTCCGAGGCGGGCGGCTTTGAGGGCTCGGGCACCGAGGGGGCCGAGGCGGCCCGCTCCGCCGCGTCGTGAGCGTGGCCGCGCTCATGGCCCTCCTCTCCGGCGCGATCGGGACGCTCGCCGCGTGGGAGCTCATCGCCGCCGCGGAGGGCGCGGCGCTCTCTCGTGGCGTGGCGCGGGCGCTGGCGCCGCTGCGCCGGGCGGCGGGGGAGGGGCGGGAGCCGACCGTCTCCGAACGCCGGCGGCTGGGACTGCTGGCCGCGGCCGCGCTGCTGGGCCCCGGCTGGATCGTGGCCGGCCCGCTCGCGGGGGCAGTTCTGGCGGCGGCCGGTCCGTGGACGGCGGTTGCCGCGGTGCGGGCCCGGCGCCGGCGCTGGCGCGAGGCGCTGGCGGGGGAGGCGCCCGTGGCCGCCCGCGCGCTCGCCGACGCGCTGGCCGGCGGCCATTCACTGCGCGGAGCGCTCGCGGCGGTCGCGCTGGACGGCGGGGTGCCGGGGCCGGCCGGCGGGGAGCTGCGCCGGGTGGCGCAGGCGCTCGCCCTGGGTGAGCCGACCGAGGCCACGCTGGAACGACTGCGCACCCGCGCCGGTCCCGGCCCATGGGAGACCATCGTCGCGGCGATGCTCCTCCAGCGCGATGCGGGCGGCGACCTCGCGGGCCTGTTGCGCAGCGCCGCGGCCGCGCTGGAGGACGCCGCCCGCCTGGAGCGCGACGCGCGCACCGCGACCGCCCAGGCCCGCTTCACCGGACTGCTCGTGTGCGGGCTCCCGCTGGCCGCCGCCGTCCTCGCCGAGCTGGCCCGTCCCGGCTACCTGAGCTCCCTCGCCCGCTCGCCCCTGACCGCCTGGCTCGCCGGCTGCGCCATCGCCTTCCAGCTCACCGCGCTCGCCCTGATCTCCCGGATGTCGCGGGTGCGGGGGTGACGGTCGCGGTCCTGCTCGCGACCCTGTCCGGCTGGGCGGCGGCTGGGGGACTGGTGGACCTGGCGGCTTCGCGGGCCGGACGTGTCCGCTCGGGGCGCCGGGTGCGCGCCGTGCGAATCCTGGTCGCGCTCGGGCGCCGGGTCGGGGCTCCCGTGCCGGCGGGCGACCTCGACGCACGGCTCGACGCCGCCGGGCGGCCGCTGCGCCTGGAGGCCTCCGAGATCACCGCGGTGAAGGGCGGCGGGGCGATCCTCGCCCTGATCGCCGGAGCTCCGCTGTCCGCCGCGCTCCCCGGGCGGCTCCCGCTGCTGGCCGCCATCGCCCTTCCGGTCGCCGGCTTCGCCGCGCCGGACCTGCTGCTGGCCCGGCTCTCGCGGGCGCGGCGGCGCCGCATGGAGACCGAGCTCCCCGACCTGCTGGACCTGCTGCGGGTGACCCTCGAGGCCGGGCTGCCGGCCGGACGCGCGCTGGGGGAGGTGGGGCGCCGCCACACGGGCCTGCTGGCCCGCGAATGGCGGACGGCGTCCGCCGAACTGGCGCTCGGCGTTCCGCGCGACGAGGCCCTGACCCGGCTCGCTCGCCGCTGCCCCGCGCCGGCGATGGTCGCGCTGGCCGCCGCCCTGCGCCGGGCCGAGCGCCACGGCGCGCCCCTGTCGGCCACGCTCGCCGCCCAGGCCGCGGAGGCCCGCGCCGCCCGCGCCCGCCAGATCCGCGAGCACGCCGCCCGGGCCGCGCCGAAGATCCAGCTCGTCGTCGCCCTCCTGCTGGTCCCCAGCGTGCTGCTGCTCGTCGCCGCGGCCATGCTGGCCGCGTTCGTCCACTGAGATGCGCACTTGACCGCGCTATGCGCGGCAAAGTGCGCGCGGCGCGGGACGCGGTTGCACTTGACCCCGCTATAGGGGGAAAAGTGCAACCGGGCGAGGGGCCCGGGCCGGCGCGCTGCCGGCCCGGGCCCCGAACCCCTACTTCAGATTCAGCACGAAGCGGCCGACCTGGCTGTTGCCCTGCACGCGGGACCCGGCCACCAGGCTCGCGAACGCGCCCAGGTACTGCCGGATCTGGGCCGCCTTCTGCGGCTTGGCCGCGGCGGCCAGCTGCGCGATTGGCGCGAAGGCCACGTAGAGCGCCGGCTGTCCGCCGCCCAGCGAGGCCGAGGCCTGCTGGAACTCGGGCGAGTTGCCCAGCTTGCTCTTCGGCGCCAGCGCCTCGCGGGTCGCCCCGTCGGTGTAGGCGATCACGAGCCGGTCCCCCTTGAGCACCACGTTGATCCCCCCGGGAATCTTCGGGGTCGTGACCTTGAAGCCGGAGCCGGCCGCGACGTTCGCGGTGGCGACCTTCACCGACCCCTTCGCCTGGCGGCGCAGCAGCGGCCCGAGCTTGTCCACCACGCGGCGCGCCGCGGCGGGATCGGGCGTCTGGATGACCACGCCGCCGCCCACGGTCAGGATGCTGTCGCCGCGCGCGAAGACCGCCATCTCGCCCAGAGACGGCAGGATGTCCCGATTGAGGTCCAGCCCGGTCCGGGCCCGGATCTGCTGCTGGACGCTCGTCAGGATGCCCGCGCCCACGCCGCTGCCGAGCTGCGTCAGCGTCTGCTTGAGGATCGCCCCGAGGTTCGGGAGCCCGACGGCCGCCCACGAGTCACCCGGGAGCTCGGGGACCAGCGAGTTCGGCTTCGTCTGGCGGGCCTGGCTGGTGATCCCCGAGATGGCCTCCAGGACCACGTTCTGCGGCGTCGCGCTCAGCGTGGCGGTGATCGGCCGGTTGGCGCCGCCGAACAGCGACTGCAGGCCCGCGCCACCGCCGGGGATCCTCCCCTGGGCGCCCAGCGCGCTCACCAGCGCCTGGGTGTCGACGAAGCCGAAGCCCAGCTTGCCGTCGGATCCCCGGGAGGCGGACTGGTAGGTGGCGTTCTTGGTCAGGCCGTCGCCCTTGGACGCGTCGACCACGGCCTTGAAGCCCGCCTCGCTGCCCGCCACGACGAAGTCCTTGACCAGGCCGACGGCGGTGCCCTTGCGGGCGCTGAACCAGTAGCCGACTCCCTGGTAGTCCTTCTTGGCCGGCTTGGTCGAGGCCGAATCCGCGAGCTTGTCGATCGCGCTCTGGGCCTTGCCGTTGTCCTTGGAGGCGACGATCAGCGCGGCCTGCGAGCTGCTGCCGGTCGCCCCGAGGCTGATCACCGCCACGCCGGCGCGGCGCCCGAGCCACGGCTTGACGTCGTCCGCGTAGCTGAGCTTGGACTTCGAGCTGCTGGCCTGCCGGTTGAGGATCTCCTCGATCCGCTTGCCCGGGTCGCCGGTGCCGAGGACCTTCTTGGCGATCGCGTCGACCGCGGCCTTCTGGCTGCCCTCCGGCCGGATCTGAGCCGTGATCCAGACCAGCGAGTTCTTGGGCGCCACCTCGGCCGGATTGGCCTTCTCGTTGCCGCCGGAGGCCCCGCTGCCGCAGCCGGCGGCGACGAGCGCCGTGAGCGCGAAGAGGAGCGCCAAAAGGGCCGGAACCGCCCGGCGTGACACGGATGAAAGTGGGGGAACTGCGGGCAAGGCGGTCCTCCTTCGGGGGAGTGGGGAAGGGCGCGGATGCTACGGCCTCACGGGGCCGCGCGCCTCGCCATTTAGGTGCTTCGGTGGGCCTGCGCTAAAGAGTTGTGGGGCAAAAGTCGATGAAAAGGTTGCGAAGTGGGGCGAAGTGGGATAAGTTCGCCTCGCTTAGCGACTTGGACCGGGGTGGCGGGGCTCCTCCCACTCCGCCACCTCGGTCCTCGAAGCCCCCTCCCAGCCACCAAGGACAGCAGTGGCCTTCCGCGGCACCTTCGATTTCACGCTCGACGCCAAGAACCGGCTGACGGTCCCGTCGCGCTTCCGGGCCGCCCTCGCCGACGGCGTCGTCCTCGCCAAGGGGATCGAGCGCAACGTCGCCCTGTGGACGCCGGGCGCGTACGACGAGCAGATCAAGGCCGCGCTGGCGGGCCGCAACCCGGCCTCGCCGCAGGCCCGCGAGCTGAGCCGCTTCTTCTCCGCCAACGCGCAGGACACCGAGCTGGACTCCGCCGGCCGCGTGATGGTCCCGGCCTTCCTCATCGAGCACGCCGGCCTGGACCGCGAGGTCGTGGTCACCGGGGCGGGGGAGTGCCTGGAGGTCTGGGACCGCGACGCCTGGCGCGACTACAACGACGGCCTGACCGGCCGCATCACCGACATCACCGCAAGCCTTGACACTTCTCCTTGACATGACCGCGATCCACGTGCCGGTGCTGGCGGGCGAGCTGATCGACCTGCTCGGCCCGCGCCCGGGCCAGATCGCCGTCGACGGGACCGTCGGCGGCGGCGGACACGCCCGCCTGATCGGCGACCGGCTGGGGCCGGGCGGCACGCTGATCGGCATCGACCGCGACCCGATCGCGGAGGAGCGCTTCGCCGAGCTGGCCGCCGAGGTGCCGTGCGCGACCCGCTTCATCCGCGGGACGTTCGCCCAGGGGCTGGAGCTGCTGCGCGAGGAGGGCGTGCGGGCGGACATGGTCACGCTGGACCTCGGGATGTCCTCGCTGCAGGTCGACACGCGCGATCGCGGGTTCTCCTACTCCTACGACGCGCCGCTGGACATGCGCATGGACCCCGACCAGGACCTGACCGCCGCCGACGTGGTCAACACCTGGGACGAGCGCCGCCTCGCGCGCGTGCTGCGCGAGTACGGCGAGGAGCGCTACGCCGGGCGCATCGCGCGCGCCGTCGTGCGTCGCCGGGCCGACGCGGAGCTGGAGACCACGCAGGAGCTGGTGGAGGCGGTCAAGTCCGCGATCCCCGTCCCGGCGCAGTTCGCCGGCGGGCACCCGGCCAAGCGCACATTCCAGGCGATTCGCATCGCCGTCAACGACGAGCTCGAGCAGCTGGACCGCGCGCTGCCGCTGGCCTGGGCCGTGCTGCGCGAGGGCGGGCGCCTGGGCGTCATCTCCTTCCACTCGCTCGAGGACCGCCGCGTCAAGCGCTTCCTGGCCGACCGCGCGCGGGGCTGCGTGTGCCCGCCCGAGCTGCCGGTCTGCGTGTGCGGCCACGAGCCCGAGGCCGAGCTGATCGCGCGGCGCTCCGTCGTGCCCACAGCCGGGGAGATCGCCTCCAACCCGCGCGCGAAGTCCGCCCGCCTGCGCGCCGCGCGCAAGCTGCGGGAGGCCGGGTCGTGACGCCACCCGCCGCCACCGCCGCCGGCCGGGGCAAGCGCGCAACCGGCAAGTCGCGCACCGCCGCCAAGCCGAAGCCGCCGGGATCGTCCGCGCGCGCCGCCGGGCGGGTGTCCGGGCGCCACGCGACCCGGACCGTCCGGCGCACCGCCACCTCGCGCGCGCCGCGGCGCGTGTCCGGCCCCTCCGGGGGGCGCAGCGCCGCCGGGCGCGCCGCCACCGCGCTGGCCGTCGCGCTCCCGCGGCCGCAGGTCGCGCCCCTGGGCCCGCGCCTCGTCGCCTTCGCCTCCACGCTGCCCGACCGCTCGATCGTGGAGCGCATGGTCCGCGGGCGCCTGTGGATCGGCGTCCTGGGCTTCCTGCTCATCGGCCTGGTGGCCATGCAGGTGTCGCTGCTCAAGCTCAACGCGGGCATCGGGCAGGCGGTCGAGCGCTCGTCCGCGCTGGAGCGCACCAACGGCGAGCTGCGCGCGCAGGTCTCCCAGCTGGAGGCCAGCGAGCGCATCCAGCAGAACGCCGC
>JAWVFR010000041.1:0-12192 GCA_033855845.1 Solirubrobacteraceae bacterium | reverse complement strand
TCCATCGATCGAACCTGCTGGGGGATTAGCCCATGTCTCAAGAGCTCGTCGAAGCCGTCAAGGCGCTCGGCCGCGAGAAGGGCATCGCGGAGGAGAAGCTCATGGGCGCCCTCGAGGACGCCCTGCTCTCCGCCTACAAGAAGCAGCCCGGTGCTGCGCGCTACGCCCGGGTCCGCGTGGATCGCGACTCGGGCGACTTCATCGTCGAGGAGTTCCTGCTCCCGCCCGAGCTCGAGGACCAGCTCCTCGACGAGGCCGAGGAGCAGGCCACCGGCGCGCTCGAGCGCCGCGTGGATCCGGAGACCGGTGAGGTCATCATCCCCGAGGCGCCCGACATCGACCCCCAGCGGCTCGCCGACTTCGAGGACCAGATCGAGACCCGCGACGTCACCCCGGCCGACTTCGGCCGGATCGCGGCGCAGACCGCCAAGCAGGTGATCCTGCAGCGGATCCGCGAGGCCGAGCGCGACATGATGTTCGAGGAGTACCGCGACCGCGTGGGCGAGCTGGTGACCGGCCTGGTCCAGCAGTCTGACTCGCGCTACACGCTGGTCCAGCTGCGCGAGCGCGTCGAGGCACTGCTGCCCAAGTCCGAGCAGGTGGACGGCGAGCGCTACGAGCACTCCTCGCGGATCAAGGCCGTGATCAAGGAGGTCTCGGCCTCCACCAAGGGCCCTTCGATCATCGTCTCGCGCCGCGACCCGGAGCTGATCAAGAAGCTCTTCGAGCTCGAAGTGCCGGAGATCGCCGACGGCCTGGTGGAGATCACCGACGTGGCCCGCGAGCCCGGCTACCGCTCCAAGATCGCGGTGGTCTCGCACGCCGACGGGGTGGACCCGGTCGGCGCCTGCGTGGGCCCCCGCGGCTCGCGCGTGCGGATGGTCGTGTCCGAGCTGCGCGGCGAGAAGATCGACATCATTCCCTACAACGACGAGCCCGCCCGGTTCGTGGCCAAGGCGCTGTCGCCGGCCCGCGTGCGCGAGGTCTACGTCGACGACGACAACCGCCAGGCCACGGTCGTGGTGCCCGACGACCAGCTGTCGCTGGCGATCGGCCGCGAGGGGCAGAACGCCCGCCTGGCCGCCCGCCTCACCGGCTGGCGCGTGGACATCAAGTCCGAGACCGACTTCTCCAGCGAGGAGTCCGAGGGCGGCTTCGGCGAGGAGGAGGAGCTGGGCGGACGCTGCGCCGCGATCCTGACCTCCGGCCGCCGCTGCCCCAACGCCGCGCTGCCGGGCTCGCGCTACTGCGGCCTGGACGCCCACCAGGCGCTCAGCCAGATCGAGGGCGACGAGCTCGCGGCGCTCACGGGCGCCAACGGCGACGGGGACGCCGCCGCCGCCGAGCCTGCCGCCGCCGACGAGGTCGTCCCCGACGCGCAGGACGTGGCCGCGGAGGAGATCGCCGAGACCGAGGCGACGCTCGAGGAGACGCAGGGTGCGGCTCCCGACCCCGCCTCCCCCGACGCCGAGCCCGTGGACGCGGTGGCCGAGACGCCCGAGGGCGAGCCGGCAGGCACGGGCGACGGGCAGGCCGCATAGCCCGCGAGCCGCAGCGCACCTGCATCGGCTGCCGCGAGAACGCCTCCCGCCGGGAGCTCGTGCGGCTGGCCCTCCATGACGGCGCCGTGGTGGTGGACGAGCGCGCCCGGATGCCCGGTCGCGGAGCGTGGATGCATCCCCGCGCCGAGTGCGTCGAGGCCGCGCGCCGCCGGGAGGCGTTTTCACGCGCGTTTCGCCGTCCGGTGGCCACCCCCATCGAGAAACTAGACTTCACAGGTCGATGAGCAAGAAGCGAGTGCACGAGATAGCCAAGGAGCAGGGCATCAGCTCGAAGGAGCTGATCGCCAAGCTCAAGGCGGCCGGGATCGAGGTCAAGGCCGCCGCGTCCACCGTGGACGAGGCCGCCGCGCTCCAGGCGCTGGGCGGGAACGGCGCGGCGCCGGCCCCGCCTGCCGCCGCTCCGGCGGCGCCCGCGCAGGCGCCTGCGGCGGCTCCGGCTCAGTCCGCCCCGGCGGACGCCGCTCCGGCCCAGCCCGCCCCCGGAGAGGCGGCTCCGGCCGAGCCCGAGGCGCCCAAGGCGCGTCCCACGCGCGACTCGCTGGCCGGCGAGCGCGCTCCCGGCACCGGCGGAGGCCGGCGCCGCGTGGTCATCGACTCCCAGGCCTCGCGCCGCAACGACGGGCGCGGCGGGCCCCCGCCGTCCCAGAAGCCGCGCGGCGGACGCCGCCGCGGGCGTCGGCGCAAGGAGGTCGAGGCCGAGGTCACGGGCAACCGCGCCGCGGCTCCCGCTCGCGCGCTGGACGCGATCCGCCTCAACTCCGGCTCCACGGTCAAGGAGACCGCCGAGTCGCTGGGCGTCGCCGTCCCCGAGATCATCAAGAAGCTCATGAGCCTGGGGGAGATGGCCACGCTCACCCAGACCCTGTCCGACGAGGCGATCGGCGTCCTGGCCGAGGAGTTCGGCAAGGAGATCGAGATCGTCCACGCGGCCGACGACGTCGAGGTCGAGCCCGAGATCGAGGACGCCGACGAGGACCTGGAGGACCGCCCGCCCGTGGTCACGATCATGGGCCACGTCGACCACGGCAAGACGTCGCTGCTGGACGCGATCCGCCAGACCGAGGTCGCGGCCGGCGAGGCCGGCGGCATCACCCAGCACATCGGCGCCTACCAGGTGCACCACGGCGACAAGCTCATCACCTTCCTGGACACGCCCGGCCACGAGGCCTTCACGGCCATGCGCGCCCGGGGCGCCGGGGTCACCGACATCGCGGTGATCGTGGTGGCCGCCGACGACGGCGTGAAGCCCCAGACCGACGAGGCGATCGACCACGCCCGCGCCGCCGACGTCCCGATCGTGGTGGCGGTCAACAAGATCGACAAGGAGGGCGCGCAGCCCGAGCGCGTGCGCGCCGATATGGCCCAGCGCGGCCTGAACCCGGCCGACTGGGGCGGGGAGATCGAGTTCGTCGAGGTCTCGGCCAAGACCCACCAGAACCTCGAGGAGCTGCTGGAGACCATCACCGTGGTCGCCGAGCTCGAGGAGCTCAAGGCCAACCCCGATACCGAGGCCTCCGGCACCGTGATCGAGTCCAAGCTGGACCCGGGCCGCGGCCCCGTGGTGACCATCCTGGTCCAGCGCGGCACGCTGGCGGTCGGCGACCCCGTCGTGGCCGGCGCCCACTGGGGCAAGGTCCGCGCCATGAATGACTACCTGGGCGAGCGCCTGAAGGCCGCGAGCCCGGGCCAGCCGGTGGAGATCCTCGGCTTCGACGGCGTCCCCGAGGCCGGTGAGCACGTCAAGGTGGTCGAGAACGACCGGCGCGCCCGCCAGCTCGCGGGCGAGCGCGCGCAGCGCCTGAAGACCGAGGCCATCGCCCGGCGCTCTGGCCGCAAGATGACCCTGGAGGACGTCTTCACCCGCGCCCAGCAGGGCGAGATGCAGGAGCTGCCGCTGGTGCTCAAGGCCGACGTGGCCGGCTCCCTGGAGGCCCTGCAGGACGAGATCGCCAAGCTGCCCCAGAGCGAGGTCTCGGTCACGATCGTCCACCACGGCGTGGGCGGGATCAACGAGTCCGACGTGATGCTCGCCGCCGCCTCCGAGGGCGTGGTCCTGGGCTTCAATGTGCGTCCGGTCGGGGACGCGCGCACGGTCGCCGAGCGCGAGGGCGTGGAGATCCGCACCTACAACGTCATCTACAAGGCGATCGACGACCTGCGGGCCGCCATGGAGGGCATGCTGGCCCCCGAGGAGGTCGAGGACGAGCTGGGCCGGGTGGAGATCAAGCAGCTCTTCAAGGCCTCGCGCGTGGGCACCATCGCCGGCTCCGAGGTGCTCGAGGGCCGCGTCACGCCCGGCGCCCGCGCCCGCCTGGTGCGCGACGGCACCGTGGTCTACGACGGCGAGATCGCCTCCCTGCGCCGCTTCCAGGACGACGTCAAGGAGGTCACGGCCGGCCAGGAGTGCGGCATCGTGCTCAAGGACTTCCAGGACGTCAAGGCCGGCGACATCCTCGAGGCCTATGCCACGCGCCAGGTGGAGCGCGAGCTGGCCTAGTGGCCGGCGACGGCGCGCAGGCCTTCGTCGCGATCCTGTCCATCGAGCTGCACTTCCCCGACGCCGGGAGCCTCAAGGCCCGGCGGGCCGAGCTGGCGCCGGTCAAGGCTCACGTACAGCGGCTGGGCGGCTCGGTCGCCGAGGCCGGACCGCACGACCTCTGGCAACGCGCGACGCTGGTCGCCGCCTTCGCCGCCGGGTCGCCCGGGCACCTCGACGCGACGTCCGACCGCCTGGAGGGCTGGCTGGACGCCCGCTTCCCCGGCGGGGCGCGGGTCCGGAAAACGGTCAACTCGCTGCGCGACCTCCTGGACTGAGGGCTGAGTAGGATGCGAAGCGAGCGCCTGCGGCGGGTCGACGAGGCCGTACGCCAGGTCCTGAGCGACGCCGTCGCCACGGACCTCAAGGATCCGCGCGTGGGTTTCGTGACCGTGACCGCAGTCAGAACCAGCCCCGACCTTCGCCACGCCCGCGTGTACGTCAGCGTGCTCGGCGGCGAGCAGGAGCGAGACGACTCGCTCGACGGGCTGCGCTCCGCCCACGGCTTCCTCCAGCGCCGCGTGGCCCGCGAGCTGACCCTCAAGCACACGCCCACGCTGGACTTCGCCTACGACGACAGCGTGGAGCGCGGCATCCGCCTCAGCGAGCTGATCGAGCGCGAGACCGGCGAGGAATGACCCCCACCGTGACCACCGACTCCCGCGAGCGCGTGCTCAACGAGCTGCGCGAGGCCGACAAGTTCATCCTGGTCACGCACGAGAACCCGGACGGCGACGCCCTGGGCTCGCTGGTGGCGATGAACGAGGTGCTGGGCCGGCTGGGCAAGGACTCGCTGATGTTCATGGCGGCGGACGAGTTCCCGCTGCCCTACGAGTACCGCTTCTTCCTCCTGGACGGCCTGGTCAGCGTCGCGCCCGAGGACATCGCGGACCGCACGGTGGTCTTCCTGGACTGCGGCAACATCGACCGCAACCCGGCGGACCTCCTCGAGGGCGAGGACGCCCACATCCTCAACATCGACCACCACCACGACAACACGTGCTTCGGCACGGTCGACCACGTCGTGCCGGAGGCCTCCTGCACGGCGGAGATCGTCTGGGACCTGATGCGCGGCCTGGGCGTGGAGCCCTCAACCACGATCGCCGAGGCGCTCTACGTCGGCCTGGTCACCGACACGGGCCGCTTCATGTACGAGAACACCGGCACGCGGGCGCACGCGATGGCCGCCGAGCTGATCGAGGCGGGCGTCGACGTCCACGAGATGTACCGGCGCCTGTACGAAGGGATCCCCTACGGCAAGCTCGAGCTGCTGGCGCGCGGGCTGGCCAACGTCGAGCGCCACGACGGTGGGCTGCTCACGATCACGCGGCTGTCGGCCGCGGACTACGCCGAGACCGGCGGGTCCGAGAACTTCTCCGAGGGCGTGGTCGACCACCTGCGCTCCGTCGAGGGCACGGCCGTCGCGGCGCTGGTCCGCGACCTGCTGGGCCCGGGCCAGGAGGGCCGCCGGAAGGTCTCGCTGCGCGCGACCGACGAGCGCGTCGACGTCTCCAAGATCGCCCGCGCCCAGGGCGGCGGCGGGCACCGCCAGGCCGCCGGCTTCGGGACCACGATGGAGTGGCCCGACCTGATCGAGTTCCTGCGCGCCGAGATCGACGCGCAGCTGTAGCCATGGAGGGCGGGGACGGGGTCGTCCTCGTCGACAAGCCGGCGGGCAAGACTTCGCACGACGTGGTGGCCGCGGTGCGCCGCGGCCTGCCGGGCAAGCGGCGGGTGGGCCACGCGGGCACGCTGGACCCGTTCGCCACCGGGCTGCTGCTCGTGCTGGTGGGCCGCGCGACACGGGCGCAGCGCTTCCTGATGGAGCTGCCCAAGACCTACGTGGCGACCGCGCGGTTCGGGGCGGTGTCCAGCACCGGCGACCCCGAGGGGGAGATCGTGGAGACCGGCGCCGCGATGCCCGACCCGTTGGTCCTACCCACCGGGGACGTACGCCAGCGCCCGCCCGCTCACTCGGCGGTGAAGGTGGACGGCGAGCGCGCGTACGCCCGCGCGCGGCGCGGCGAGGAGTTCGAGACGGCCGAGCGGACGGTGACCGTGCACCGCTTCGAGCTGCTCTCCCGGGAAGCCGACCGGGCGCAGCTGGAGATCGAGTGCTCCTCGGGCACCTATGTGCGCAGCCTGGTGGCGGACCTGGGCGACGCGTACTGCGAGGCGCTGCGCCGGACCGCGATCGGGCCCTTCTCCATCGACAACGCCGACGGGAAGACGATCGTCCCGCTCGCCGACGCGCTCTCCTTCCTGCCGGAGGTCGCGCTGGACCCCGAGTCCGCGCGCCGCGCCTCCCACGGCGTGGCCGTCGAGGGCACCGCCGCCGGCCCGACACGGCTGACCGACCCCGCCGGCCTGGTCGCCATCGCCGAGCCGCGCGAGGACGGGACCCTCAAACCCGTCGTAGGCTTCCGCTCGTCATGAAGGTCACGCCCCTCGCCGAGGCAGAGCCCCGGCCGCGCCGTCTGGCGGTGGGGGTGTTCGACGGCGTGCACCTCGGTCACCGCGAGGTCATCGCCGGCGCCGACACCGTCCTGACCTTCGACCCGCAGCCGATGGCGGTGATCGCACCCGACGCCGCGCCCAAGCTCCTGACGCGCCTGGACGTGAAGGCCGAGCTCGTCGGGCAGCTGGGCGTGCAGGAGATGGTGATCATCCCCTTCGACGCCGACTTCGCCCGCCAGAGCCCGCGGGACTTCGTCGACCGGGTGCTGGTGGGCCGGCTGGGCGCCACCCACGTCTCGGTGGGGCGCAACTTCCGCTTCGGCCACAAGGCAGGCGGCGACACCGCGATGCTCGAGGCCGACGAGCGCTTCGAGACGCGAGTCGTGGAGCTGGTGGAGGTGGAGGGGGAGACGGTGTCCTCCAGCCACATCCGCGGCCTGGTGGCGGCGGGCGAGGTCGAACACGCGCAGGCCTTCCTGGGCCGGCCCTTCCAGGTGCGCGGGGAGGTCGTCCACGGCGACGGCCGGGGTCGCGAGCTGGGCTGGCCGACCGCGAACGTCGTCCCCGACGAGCGCCTGGTCCGCCCCGACCAGGGCGTCTACGCCTGCCTGGCCGACGGGCACGCGGCGGCGATCAACATCGGCGTGCGACCGCAGTTCGAAACGGGCCGCGGAGTCCTGATCGAGGCCCACCTGATCGACTTCGAGGGCGACCTCTACGGCCGCGAGCTGCGCCTGGACTTCCTCCAGCGCCTGCGGGGGGAGAAGCTGTTCCCGTCGGTCGACGCCCTGGTCGAGCAGATCGGCCGCGACGTGGAGCAGGCCCGGGAGGTCGCGTCGCGCTTTGCTACGGTTCGCGCCGGTCATGACGGTCACCGCGGAACGTAAGCAGGAGCTCGTCGCCCGCTTCGGCAAGGGCGAAGGCGACACCGGCACCCCCGAGGTGCAGGTCGCGCTGCTCACGGAGCGCATCAACGACCTCACCGAGCACCTGCGCGGCCATCGCAAGGACCATCACTCCCGCCGCGGCCTGCTGATGCTCGTCGGCCAGCGCCGCCGGCTGCTGCGCTACCTGCAGCGGCGTGACGTCGAGCGCTACCGCGCCCTCGTCCAGGAGCTCGGCCTCAGGCGATGAGCGTGATCGAGCCCGGTACGCCGGCGCCCGATTTCACGCTGCGAACGGAGGACGGGAAGGAGTTCACCCGCGACGACGCGCGCGGGCGGACCACCGTCCTCGTCTTCTTCCCCGCCGCTTTCAGCTCCGTGTGCACGGACCAGTTCAACCTCTACCAGGACGTGCTGGAAGACCTGCAGGAGGGCGGAGCGCGCCTCTACGGGGTCTCCTGTGACGCCTCGGCCTCGCAGAGCGCCTTTCGCGAGCAGCTCGGCGTTGACATCCCGATGCTGTCGGACTTCGAGCCCAAGGGCGAGGCCAGCCGCGCCTTCGGCGCCTACCACCCGGCGGGCATCTCCACCCGCGCGCTGGTGATCCTCGATCCCGAGGGCATCGTGAAGTGGAGCTGGGAGGGCGAGCACCCCGGCGTGCTACCGGGCGCCAACCTGATCTTCGACGGCCTCGCGGCGTAGGGCGGTCGTCAGCTCGGTGGGGAGCAGGTGCGCCAGGCGGGGCGCGTCGCGGTGCAGCTCTGGCATCAGGCCCCGCAGCTCGAGCAGCGCGTTCACGGCGGCCAAGAACGCGCCGTGCTTGTGTCCGGGAATCTCGATCCCCATCTCCTCCCGGAACCACCGCTCGACCTCGTACCAGCGCCACATCCTGTCCCGGCGCCCCCGCCCGCCGGCCGCGGCGGGGAAGCCACCCGGCCCGCGCTTGCCCTTGATCAGCAGCCTGACGCTCTCGTGAGTCCGGCCCATCCGCTCGGCGATGTCGTCAATCGTCACGAGGTCGTCGGGCTTGACCCGCAGCATCGTCGCCTCCGGCAGGACACGCTGGAGGTCGGCGATCGCGCTCAGCACAGCGTCCTCGTAGCGGGCCGCCATGCGCTCGAAGTCCGTGTCGAACACCCCTCTCGGGTTCGGGCCGAGCAGGGCGAAGTCCTGGAGCCGGTCGTCCTCGTAGGTCCGGATCGCGTACTCATCGGGCTCGGTCGCACCGGGGATCTGGAACTGAACGTTGAAGATGTGGCCTTCGACGGGCATGGCTACCGGTGAGGACATCGGTTGACGAGACGGTCGATCTTGCGGGCGTGCCCCGTCGGGTTTCGCGGTGTGCTGTAGATCGATATCCGGCAGTGGTCCTCCCGAGGGGCAGGGCACAGGAGAATGCCCCAATGCGACCGGTGAGTCAGCACGACGAAACCCTGACGTTCGGCCCGGCGCAGGGCCTTCTCGACGTCCGGCTTCGGGTGCCTGTTTCTCTCATCGTACACGGTCTGTTGGACACAGCCAACACTGGCGCCTTGTCCGCCGTGTCTAGGGGCGCGCGCCGGAGGGTTCGCCCCCGATGACCGACCTCGGCAGCGCGCCGCTGCCGCCGCTCGGCGACGACGACCACGTGCGCGGGCCCGATGGGGCCCCGCTCCTCGTCGAGTACGCGGACTTCGAGTGCCACTTCTGCCGGCTCGCCCACGTTCGCCTGGAGGAGGCGCCGGTACGACGCGTGTTCCGCCACTTCCCCGTGCGCTCGAAACACCCGCGGGCGTGGGCGACGGCCTGCGCCGCGGAGGCCGCGGCGATCCAGGGCGCCTTCTGGGCGATGCACGACTCGCTCTACGCCGACCAGGGCCGCCTCGACGACCCGCACCTGTGGGATCGCGCCGCGCAGCTCGGCCTCGATGTGGACCGCTTCGACGCCGACCGCCGCTCCGACGATGTCCAGGCGCGCGTCAAGCGCGACTTCCAGGCCGGCGTCCGGGCGGGCGTCGCCACGACGCCGACGTTCTTCGTCGACGGAAAGCCCCACGCCGGCGTGCCCACCGACGAACTTCTGTCCCGCCTGACCGTCACATAGTGGCGATGCTGGAAGTTCTTGCTTCCGGACCCGCGGCCCCACGCCGCGCCTGAACGGGAGGAAATCGAGACATGAGAAAGCTACTTGCGGCGACCGCGCTCGCCACTGCCAGCGTCCTCGCCGGCCCCATTGCCGGGGCGAGCGCGGCGCCGACGACGTTCGAGAAGCCGAACTGCCAGGTGTATGGGACGGCGACGTTCGACGACCCGCTGAAGGGGACGGCCTCGAACAACATGTACCACTTTACGTCCAGCCGGGAAGGGTCTGGTGACAACGCTGGCAAGGAGACCCTGTGCAGCGGCATCGTGAACGGTACCCAGATGACCGCTGAGCACGTCAGGGTCAAGGTCGATGGTGCCGGATCGCTCAGCTGTGCACACTCGGAGGGCAAGGACGCGCAGGGTTACGTGACCTTCCTGTCCAACAACGTCACGCTGCCTTTCAAGCTCGACATCACCGGGGTTCTCACCGAGGTGGCCCTGACCGTCAAGGGAGAGACATCGGGTAGCGACAGCGGCACGGCCAGCTTCCACAGCGATCCCCAGTTGAGGGATCCGGCCAAGGCGGGCGCGTGCGGCCCGACTGGTGAGGGTTTCAAGTCGCTGACCTTCGAGGCCATGTTCAACGGTTCGGAGACACTCGTGAGCCCCGGCCCGGCGAGCACCGGCGGTGGCGGTGGCGGTTCCACCGGCGGTGGCGGCGGCTCCACCGGCGGCGGTGGAGGCGGCAGCACGACTCCGGTCGCCACGCGCTTCACCTTCCGCGCCGCGGCGCAGAAGCTGAAGACCGCTCTGACCAAGGGCATCGCGGTCACCCTCAAGGGCAACGCGCCCGCGCGGGCGGACCTCAAGGGCCAGGTCGACAAGGCCACGGCGAAGCGGTACGGCCTCGGCAACGGGAAGAAGCCCGTGGTCGTCGCGATCGGAAGGATCGCGCTCACGCACGCCGGCCAGGCGAAGGGCTATCTCAAGCTCACGAACCCCGCGAAGCGCAAGCTCAAGAACGCCAAGAACGTCAAGGTGACGCTTGTCGGAACGGTCAGCGACGCGACTCGCCACCAGACGAAGGTCAACAAGACGGTCCTGCTCCGCTAGGCCGCAGCCCCGGGGGTGCGCGGGCGCAGATCCTCTACGATGGCCGCAACCAAAGGATCTAGGTAAGCGTCCGCGCACCATACGAAGACGCGGGCAGGAAAGGAACACATGGCAGAAGTAACGCGGGTCTCCGTGGAGATCGCTGGTACGGAGATCTCGTTCGAGACCGGGCGGATGGCCAAGCAGGCCTCCGGAGCGGTCGTCGTCCAGGCAGGGGACACGATGGTCCTCGGGACGGCCACGGCAGGAAACCTCCGCGACGTCGACTTCCTCCCGCTGACGGTGGACATCGAGGAGCGGATGTACGCGGCCGGGAAGATCCCCGGCTCGTTCTTCAAGCGCGAGGGCCGCGCGGGGGAGAAGGGGACCCTCACCGCCCGCATGATCGACCGGCCCCTGCGGCCGCTCTTCCCCAAGGGGTGGCGCTACGAGACGCAGCTCGTCTCGATCCCGCTCAGCGTGGACCACGTCCACCCGTACGACATCCTCGCGATGAACGGCGCCAGCGCGGCGCTGATGATCTCCGAGATCCCGTTCCCGACCCCGGTCGGGGCCGTGCGGATCGGCAAGATCGACGGCAACTTCGTCGTCAACCCCAACGAGGAGGACCTCCTCGAGAACTCCGACCTCGACCTGGTCGTGGCCGGCACCGAGGACGCGATCCTCATGGTGGAGGCCGGCGCCAGCGAGATCTCCGAGGCGGAGATCCTCGACGCGCTGGACATCGCCCACGACAACATCAAGAAGCTGTGTGCGCTCCAGCGCGATCTGGCCGAGAAGGTCGGCAAGGAGAAGATCGAGGTCGCGGTCCCGCAGGTCGACGAGAAGCTGCTGGAGGAGATCAAGGCCTCCCACGGCGCCGCCCTGGACGAGGCGACCCAGACCGAGGAGAAGCTGGCCCGGCAGGACGCCATCAAGGCCGTCGAGGAGCAGGTGCTCGAGCAGTACGCGCCGGACGCCGACGACAAGGAGCGCCGCGCGGCGGTCCAGATGGTCCTCGACAAGCTCGAGAAGGACACGATCCGCCAGCGGATCGCGGTGGAGAAGAAGCGCCCCGACGGTCGGGCCACGGACGAGATCCGCGACATCGACATCGAGGTCAGCGTCGCCCCGCGCACCCACGGCTCCGCGCTGTTCACGCGCGGCCAGACCCAGGCGATCAGCGTGGTCGCCCTGGGCACCATGCGCGAGGAGATGCGCCTGGACACGCTCGGCCTGCAGACGGCCAAGTTCTACTGGCACCACTACAACTTCCCGCCCTTCTCGGTCGGGGAGGCCGGGTTCATGCGCGGCCCCAAGCGCCGCGACATCGGACACGGCGCGCTCGCCGAGCGAGCGCTGGTGCCGATGATCCCCAGCACGGATGAGTTCCCGTACACGATCCGCGTGGTCTCCGACATCCTGGAGTCCAACGGCTCGTCCTCGATGGCGAGCGTGTGCGGCTCCTCGCTGAGCCTGATGGACGCCGGCGTGCCGCTCAAGCGGCCGGTGGCGGGCATCGCGATGGGCCTGATCAAGGAGGGCGACGACTACGTCGTGCTCACCGACATCGCGGGCGTGGAGGACCACCTGGGCG
>JAWVFR010000040.1:0-12532 GCA_033855845.1 Solirubrobacteraceae bacterium | reverse complement strand
CGCGGTCGTCGTCGCCACCGGGCCCTGGGCGGGCGCCGTCCCCGGGCTACCCGCCCACGCGCGCGTTCCCGTCCGCCCCGTCAAGGGTCAGACCCTGCGGCTCCGCGATCCCTCCGGTTCCGGCCTGACGAACCGCGTCGTGCGCAGCGCCGAGATGTACCTCGTCCCGCGCGGCGACGGCCGCTACGTCCTCGGGGCCACGGTCGAGGAGCGGGGGTTCGACACCTCGGTCACCGCCGGCGCCGTGCACGACCTGCTGCGCGAGGCCGCGGAGGTCGTCCCCGGCGTGTTGGAGCTCGAAGTGGAAGAGGCCCTGGCCGGGCTGCGTCCCGGCACGCCCGACAACGCCCCGATCCTCGGCCCCGGCGCCATCCCCGGCCTGCACTGGGCGGCCGGCCACTACCGCCACGGGATCCTGCTGGCCCCGCTGACCGGCGACGCCGTGGTCGCGGGGATCCTCGGCGAACCGGGCCCCGCCGCCGCCGAACCGTTCACCGCCGCCCGCTTCGCGCGGGAAAGAGCCCCCGCATGATCGTCCACGTCAACGGCGCCACACAGGAGATCGACGATGGGGCAACCGTGGCGACCGTGGTGCAGACGATGAACCCCACCCCGGCGGCCCGTGGCGTCGCCGTGGCCGTGGACGCCGAGGTGGTCCCGCGCGGCCAGTGGGAGCGCCGCGAGCTGCACGACGGCGCCCGCGTGGAGATCCTCACGGCGGTGCAGGGCGGATGAGCGACCCGCTCGTCATCGCGGGCCGCAAGCTGGAGTCCCGCCTGATCCTCGGCACCGGCGGCTTCGCCAGCCTCGACGCCCTCGCGCAGGCCATCGAGGCCAGCGCCACGGAGCTCGTGACCCTGGCGCTGCGCCGCGTCGACCCGACCCAGCGCGGCTCGATCGTCGACGTGCTGGACCGCGCCGGCGTGGCGCTGCTCCCCAACACCGCCGGCTGCTACACGGCCCGCGACGCGGTGACCACCGCCCGCCTGGCCCGCGAGGCCTTCGAGACCGACTGGATCAAGCTGGAGGTGATCGGGGACGACCGCACGCTGCTCCCCGACGGCCCCGAGCTGCTGCGCGCCGCCGAGGAGCTGGTGGCCGACGGGTTCGTCGTCCTGCCCTACACCAACGACGACCCGATCCTGGCCGTCCGCCTCCAGGACGTCGGCTGCGCGGCGGTCATGCCGCTGGGCTCGCCGATCGGCAGCGGCATGGGCATCCGCAACCCCTACAACCTGCGGATCATGCGCGAGCGGGTCGAGCTGCCCCTGATCCTGGACGCCGGGGTCGGCACGGCGTCCGACGCCGCCCTGGCCATGGAGCTGGGCTGCGACGGCGTGCTGTGCGCGTCGGCCATCTCCCGGGCCCAGGACCCGACGGCGATGGCGGGCGCGATCCGCGCGGCGGTGCAGGCCGGGCGCACCGCGCACCTGGCGGGTCGGATCCCCCGGCGCCTGCACGCGGAGGCCTCGACCACGGACGCCGGTCTGCCGGACTTCGACGCCCCGCCGGCCGGCACGCCCCATGGCGCCGGCTGACGGCGAGGTCGTCCCCGCGGCGGCGACCGGCTTCCTGGCCGCCTTCTCCGGCCGCGACCCCGGCGCCTTCGCCGCCCACTGCGACCCGGGGATCCACTACGAGGACCCGCTGACGCCGGCGCCCCTGCGCGGCCACCGCGAGCTGGCCGACCACGCGCGGCAGCTGTGGAAGGGCTTCCCGGACGCCCGCGTGGAGGCGGCCGGGACCCCGCCCGCCGCCCACGGCGCCATCGCCATCCCCTTCCGCCTGGAGGGCACGCACCGCGCGATGGTGGGCGGCCTCCCGGCGACCGGGCGCGCCGTGACCGTGCACGGCATCGTCTACGCCGAGCCCGCCGGGGACGGGCGCCTCCTGCGCGTGCGCGTGTTCTTCGACCTCTACGACGCGGGCGTGCAGCTCGGAGTGATGCCGGCCCGCGGGGGACTGGGCGAGAAGGCGCTGCTGATCCTGCGCGGGTTCGGGCTGCGGGCCCGCGACGCCGGGCCGCCTACTTCTTGACGATCACGGTCCCCGTCTGGTTCGGGTGGATCGAGCAGACGTAGTCCACACGCCCCGCCTTCGTGAACTTGGTCGAGAAGGTCTGGTTGGGGCCGATGGTCCCCGAGTCCACGTCGGAGCCGCTCTTGGCGGTGACGGTGTGCGCCACCGGGTCGCTGTTCGTCCACTTCACCGTCTGGCCGACCTTCGCGGTCACGGTCGCCGGGACGAACTTGATGTCCTTCATGTCCACCTGGACCACGTTCGCGTCGGCGTTCCCGCTCGGGGCGCTCGCACCGCCGCCCGTGGTCGCCGGCGTGGAGGCGGGCGGGGGCGGAGTGCTCGCGCTGGTGGTCTTGTTGTCGCTGCCGCCGCAGGCGGCGAGCGCCGCGGCCAGGGCAAGGCAGGCGGCGAAGGCGGTGGTCCTCTTGGTCATGGCGACGGCTCCCTCGATCGGCGTGGTGCGCCCATCATGACGCGCTCGCCAGGTCCACCGCCAGCGCGACGTGGTCGGACAGGTGCCCGGCGTCGAGTCGCTCCACCGGGCCGACCAGGCGCAGCCCGCGCACGAACAGGTGGTCCACGACGTGGCCGGCCACGTGCTCCAGCCCCGCCACCGCGGGCCGGCGCTGGTTGAGGTCGCCGCCGAACACCAGCGGCGCGCCTTGCGACCACTCCAGCACCGTGGCCAGCGCGCGGCGCAGGTCGGCCTGTTCGCGGTCGCGGTGGTCGACGGTCAGGTGCATGTTCGCCGCCCACAGCCCGGAGTCCAGCCGCACCGCGTGGACCATCCGCCGCTCCGGCCACCAGCGCACCCGCCGCCTGCGGTGCTCGGCGATCTGGGCGCCGCGCACCAGGAGCGCGTTGGCCCCGCCGCCGTTGGAGCGCATGAGGTCCGGCCATCGCCGCGCCAGCGCGCGCCGGAGCGCGAGCAGGGAGTTGCGCGACGTCAGCACCCGCGTGCAGCTCGCCCCGGCCGCCCGCGCCAGGGGCTCCGGCCACCCCGGCGGCACCTCCTGGAGCAGCGCCACGTCCCAGCGCCAGCCGGCGAGGACGGCGGCGTACTCGCCGAGCAGGTCGTGCCCGGCGGGCGGGACGGCCCGGCCGTGGAACAGGTTCCAGGACAGCACGCGGATCTCCATGCCGCCGTATCCTCCCGCGCTTGCCGCGGCACTTCCTCACCGGGACGGAGCTGGGCGCGGACGGGCTGCGCGCCGTGCTGGACCGCGCGCTGGAGCTCAAGCGCCACCCGGCCATGTCCGAGGCCCTGGCCGGCCGCCACGTCGCGCTGCTGTTCGAGAAGCCCTCCACGCGGACCCGCGTCACGTTCGAGGCCGGCGTCGTGGAGCTGGGAGGGCACCCGCTGATCCTGCGCGGCGACGAGCTCCAGCTGCGGCGCGGGGAGTCGCCGCGCGACACCGCGCTCGTGCTCTCGCGCCACGTCCACGCGCTGGGCGTGCGGACCGGCGAGCACGCGGTCGTGGAGGAGCTGGCCGAGCACGCGGACATCCCCGTCATCAACATGCTCACCAATCGCCACCACCCGTGCCAGGCGCTCGCCGACCTGCTCACCCTGCGCGAGGCGTTCGGCACCCTGGAGGGCCTGCGCCTGGCCTACGTGGGGGACGGGAACAACGTGGCGCGCTCGCTGGCCCTGGTGGGCGCGCTGGCCGGGGTGGAGGTCGTCGTGTCCTCGCCCGAGGGCTACCGCCTGGAGCCCGAGGCCGGCGCCCGGCTCGTCGACGATCCCGCCGAGGCGGTGTCCGGCGCGCACGCGGTGTACGCCGACGTGTGGGTGTCGATGGGCGACGAGGACACCGCGGACGAGCGCCGTGCCGCGCTGGCGCCCTACCGGCTGGACGACGCCCTGCTCGACCGCGCCGCGGAGGGCGCCATCGCGCTGCACTGCCTCCCGGCCCACCCGGGCGAGGAGATCACGGCCGACGTCCTCTACGGCCCGCGCCAGCGCATCTGGGACCAGGCGGAGAACCGCCGCCACGCGCAGAAGGCGCTGCTCGAGGCGCTGGTCAGCGGCGCCTGACGCGCCGGTCCGGCGCCTTGCGCGGCCCGCGCGTCCCGGTGACCGCCGGACGGCCGAGGTTGCCCTGGTCGTCCACCGCGCGCACGGCGACGAAGCGGCCGAGGCCCGTCACGGGCAGGGCGATTTCCTGCCGCGCGCCCGGCGCGGCGACGGCGACCGCGGCGGCGGGCGCCGCCTTCCGCGCGCGGGCGAAGTTGGCCGGCGCGATGGGCTGGTCCGAGGTCACGACCTGATACCCGGTGACCCTCCCGCACAGCCCGTCGTCGCCGGGCGCCTGGAAGGCGAGGACCGCGCCGGTCCGCGTGGCGCCCATCGGCGCGCCGGGCGCGACGGCGTCGCGGTCGTAGGCGCCCGAGTTCGCGTTGTCGTGGTGGAAGCGCGGCCACGACCCCGGCGAGCAGGCCGGAGCCGTCGTGCCGTAGGCGAAGATCGTCCCCGACCGGGTCATCGCCACGACCGCCTTGCGCGCGTCGGGAGCCGTGTCCAGCGTCCCGAACGAGCCGATCAGCGGATTGGCCACCGTCCAGTCGGAGGTCAGCTTGGGCCAGCGGTCGCTCGCCGGGCTGCCGTCGCCGTTGAACGCCGCCAGGTCGAGGTAGGCCGTCCCGCCCAGCATCTGCTCCCCGGGGCCGCCGTCGATGTTGGCCACCGACGGCCCGGTCAGGAACTGGAGGTCGTTCACCCGGGCCGGGAAGCCCGAGCGGAAGCGGCCGCCGACCGGGTCCCAGGCGGAGAGGAAGTCCTGGCCACCGGACTGGTACTCGTTGACCGCCAGATCCAGCGCCCGCAGCAGCCCGGCCGCCGGGGACAGGAAGGAGATCCCGCCCGCGAAGTTGCCGAAGGCGGGATGCCCGACCGCCGGGAAGGCGGGATGGTCGGTGCCCGCGCCGCCGTCCGTGGCCAGTGCGTTGTTGTGCCCGCTCGTGCGCCCCTGGCAGGAGGAGCCGTCCGCGTTGAGGACGTAGCCCAGGCCGGCGTCGGGGATGACTCCCACCTTCGGCCCGCGCCCGCCGTTGGCTCCGCAGTCCATCCCGGCCGGGCCGACGACGGGCGAGCCCGTGATGCCCTCGCCCACGATCGGCAGCAGCTCGGCGTTGATCCGTCCCACCTTGACCGGCCAGCCGCTCAGGAAGGCGCTGGAGTTCGTCAGCCGCGGCCCGCCCGGCTCGCCGCCCGCCCTGATGGCGAACAGCCGCCCGTTGGCGAACTTCAGCTGGCCGGTCTGACCCAGCACGCCGACCGAGGCGCTGTCGAAGCCGCCGGCCTCCAGGCCGCCGTCGGCCGACGCGAGGTACTCCTCGTTGGTCCCCACCACGATCTCCGGGCGCCCGTCGCGGTTGACGTCCCAGACCGCCGGCGTGTTGACGATCGCGCCCTGCATCAGCGGCGGCCCGGCCTCGGGCTTGAACTTCACGGCGTGGGTGAGCGGGTTGACGGACGAGACCTTCGTACGGTCCACCACCAGGACGGGGAAGCCCGCCACCGGCCGGCCGTTCGCGTGCCACGCGTAGACGTGGCGGTCCATGGCGGCGGCGACGATCTCCAGCCGGCCGTCCCCGTCGAGGTCCGCCAGCACCGGCGAGCCGATGAAGCCGCGCTGCGTGCGGTTGCGCTTCCCGTCGCGGACGTTCACGAACGGGCTCAGCGGCCTGCCGGAGAAGCGCGGCTCGGTGGAGCGGGTGAAGAGCCGGCGCCCCGAGGCGCTCCAAACGTACACCTTGCCCTCGTAGTCGGCGCCCACGACCTCGGGGACCCCGTCGTGGTCCAGGTCGCCCACCGCGACCGAGGCCAGGAAGGCACCGCGCGCGGGCCGCACGCCGCCGCGACCGAAGGCCCGCGCACCCCGGCGGCTCGGCAGCGGATCCCCCGCGACCGGCCAGCCCCGCAGCTCCGAGCCGTCGCGGCGCTGCGCGTGGACGATCCCGTCGGACGTCGCGTAGACCAGCTCGTTGCGGTTGTCCCCGTCGAGGTCGGCGAACAGGGGCGAGGAGGCCCCGTCGCTGGGCATCGTCCGCGGGAAGCCGGCGAGCATGTCGCGGTCGCGGTGCAGGTACAGGTTGCGCTGGTCCTCGCCCGTCCGCGGTGCCCCCGCGGCCTGGGCCACCACCCGCACCACGAAGCCGTAGGGCTCGGAGTTCGGCCGTCCGTTGGAGGTCTGCCCGGCGCCGTAGCCCGGCTCGCGGCCGTCGAAGCTCCCGGCGTCGGACGGGAAGAGCGCGCGCAGCCGCGCGATCGAGACCGTCCCCAGCGTGCCGTTCAGGCTCCCGGTGCGGGGGCTGCCGTCGCACGGCCCTCCGCCCACCTCCGCGAAGTCGGCCGTGTTGTTCGGATACGAGCCTGGGGCGACCAGCACCCGGCACGTGAACGGCGCTCCGCGGGCGGACACCGTGCCCTGCACCGCGAAGCTCGCCTGCCGCGGATCGACCTGGGCGAACCACTGCGGGGACGTGATCTCCACCTCGGGCGGGACCGTCCCCGCGGCCACCGCCTTGACCGCCCGGTCGGTGTTCACGCGCCCGTAGCCGTAGAACTGGTCGTGCCCCTTGCGCGCCGGGTAGCTGCGCGTGGTGGCCAGCGGAGACACGACGGGGCGGTTCGCGCTGACCTGGGCCTGCAGGGCGAGATTGGGGTCGGTGCAGCCGGCGACCGGCGGCGAGCACGAGGGCTCGTTGGGCCCGGCGAAGTTCACGTCGTCGGCCTGGCCCACTCCGCCGATCGTCCCCGACGCCATCAGCTCGCGCACCTCGTTCGCGCTGAGCACGCAGCGCGTCCCGTCCGCGCGCCGGCACGTCGGGTGCAGGGGAAGCCGGCCATGCTGGCGCGCGTTGAGCGCCGCGCTGTAGACGAGGCCCGCCAGCCCGGCCGCGATGCCCGTCGCGTTGGACGAGCAGCTCGTGCTGGGGATGGCCAGCGTGATCTTCGAGGAGAAGTTCGTGCAGCCGTTGAACTGCAGGTAGGAGCGCGGGAGCGGGGTGAACGGGTCGTTGTAGCGGTTGACCGAGTTCACGACGATCGTGTGCGGGAGGGCCGACACGTAGTTGTGGTGCTGGGCCGCCTCGTCCGCCGCGGACGCGATCACGGCGACGCCGTGGTCGTAGGCGTACTGCACGGCGTCGCGCGCCAGGCGCGTGTTGTTGAGGGTGCCCAGCGCCTCCTGCACCACCAGGGCGCCGTTGTCGACCGCGTACAGAGTGGCCTGCGCGAACGCGTTGGCGTCGGCGACGAACGAGTCGCCCACGCGGGTGATCACCACCATGCAGTTGGGGCACGATCCGACGTCGCCCTGGCCCTCGTTCACCTCGGAGGTCGAGTCCCTCGCCTCCCCGGTCCCGTGGCCGTACTGGACGTCGTCGTAGGGGTTGTTGTCGTTGTCGAGGAAGTCCCAGCCCACGATGTCGTCGACGTAGCCGTTGCGGTCGCGGTCGGTGCCGTCGCTGAAGGCGACGATCAGGTCCTCGGGGATCAGCATCTTCGGCGGTCCCTGGCCCGCGCTCGGAGTCACCCGCGTGTCGCACGCCCAGTCGACGACGTTCACCACGCCGTCGCCGTTGGCGTCGTAGCGGCGCGGGTCGTAGGCCCGGCAGTTCAGGCCCGCCTCCACCGCGACGCGGCGGCGCGCGTTGGGCTTGGGCAGCTCGCCGACGTTGAGCCACGTCTTGCGGCGCAGGTCGACCATCGCGTCGTGGTCGTTCCACTTGATCCCGGAGTCCAGGACGGCGATCCGGACGTCCGGCCGTCCCGTCGTCGTGCGCCACGCGGTCGACGCCGCGGGGTCGCGGTCGACGACGTGGCCGCCGCGCACGCCGCCCAGCTCGAACGGGCTCGCGTTGTTCGCGGTGTTCCCCGGCTCGGGGGTGGCGGCGTACTTCCACTCCGTCGAGTCGCCGGCATGCAGGTCGCTGGGGACCTGGCCGGGCGAGGCCCTGAAGGTCGTGTAGTCCGACGGGGTGCGGCTGGGCGGCCAGGGGAAGTCGGCCTGCGCCGTGCTCGCGGTCGCGCCGGCCGCGGCCAGCAGGCAACCCGTGACTATGAGCTTCTTACGCACCCCTGCTCTCCCGACGCGCAGCATTGCAGAGAAACGGAGCCGCCCGCGACGGTTGCGATAGCCTCGCGCCTCGGTGTCGGACAGAGGGAGATGACGTACATGCCGCAGCCCAAGAAGCCCGCTTCCAAGTCGACGGCGAAGCGCTCGGCCGCCGCCCGCACGTCCGCGGCGAAGCGCTCCGCCGCCGCGCGCAAGGCCGCCGCGCAGACCCGGGCCACCTCCGCCAAGAGCCGGGCCTCGGGCTCCAAGAGCCGCGCGTCCGCCTCACGCCGCAGCGCCGCCAAGTCCGCGGCCGCCAAGCCGCGCGCGCGGGCCGCTTCCCGCGCGAGCTCCAGCCAGGCCGACGACCTGCGGGCCAACCTCCAGAGCGCCGTCGACACGCTGGCCCAGGGCGTCCTGCTCACGCGCGAGCGCCTGCAGGAGGTTCTCGACGACGCGGTCGGGCGCGGGCGCATGACGCCGGCCGACGCCAACTCCCTGGCCCAGGACCTCTTCAAGCGCGGGCGCAAGCAGACCGACGAGCTGCGCAAGCAGGCCGAGGCCCTGCGCTCCGATCTCGAGCAGCTGCTCGGGCGCGCCGGGGGCGACCTGCACAAGCGCGCGAGCACCGCGCGCCGCCGCGCCGTCCGCGCCGGCGCCGCCGACCGCGCCCTGCGCGAGGTCGACCGCGCGCGCCGCGCCGCCGGCCTGGGCCGGTTCCCGATCCTCAACTACGAGGACCTGACCGCCGCCCAGATCGCCGAGCGCCTCAGCGACCTGTCGCCGGCCGAGCTGCGCAAGGTGCGCGACCACGAGCGGCGCAACGCGAACCGCAAGTCGGTCCTCAACGCGATCGAGAAGGCGCTCGGCTAGGCCGGGGCCGCGCCCAGGTCAGCCGCCAGCGCCGCGAAGTCCAGCCCGCCGCCGTCCATCTGGGCGAGCAGCTCACCGGCGTCCAGGCGCTGGCCCTGGGCCCACAGGTCGCGCAGCATCTGCCCGGCCCCGGCGGACTCGAACCAGGCGGGGCCGAAGCGCTCGCGCAGCAGGGTGCGCAGCCGGCTCTCGAAGGCCCACGCGCGCAGGTAGGCCGCGGCGTAGAAGCCCGGGTCCACGTCCATCAGGTACTGCTCGCGCGGCCAGGGGACGCGCACGGCCTCGGTCAGCCGGTGCGCGTAGGAGCCCGCGTGGTCTTCGCCCCCGCCGCCGTGCAGCTCCAGCTCGTAGGCCAGCTTGGCCGCGTAGCGGCGCAGCAGCATCAGCTGCTGGGCGCGGGAGTGCGCCAGCAGCTCCTCCGCGTCGTCCACTCCCAGCCGGCGCGCCAGCCACTCCGGATCCTCGAGCAGGTGGTCGAACAGGAAGGCGTAGCCCTCGGTGACGGAGTTGTCGCCCAGGTGGCGGAACTCGAAGGGCAGTCCGGGGTCGACGCTCGCGAAATGCTCCGCGTGGCCGCCCTCGTGCAGCAGCGCGGCGTAGTCGTCGCGCCCGCCCATGGGCGGCACCACCAGGTACACCTCCCCGGGGACGCGGACCGGTGCGCAGAAGGCGCGCGGCGACTTGCCCGGGCGCGACTCCACGTCGAGCACCACGTTGCCCTGCGCGCGCAGGTCGATCCCCAGGCCGGCCAGCGTCTCCTCGAAGGCGCCGACCAGCCGGTCCTCGGGGAAGGCGCCGTCCGCCGCCTCGGAGCGGAAGAAGCGCGGCAGGTCGCTGCGCCGCACGTCGCCCAGGCCGGCGCCGACGGTGGCGTGCAGCGCGGGGTCCACGACGCCGGCGTAGGCGTCCTCGGTGGCGGCCGCGAAGGCGGCGGTCTGCGCGGCCAGGGCGTCGAGGTCCAGGCCCTTGAGCTCCTCGCACATCTCCCGGTAGCTGCTCCAGCCCAGGTCGCGGGCCAGCGCGTGCTGGAGCTCCAGGGCCTCCAGGCGCAGCGGGTTGAGCTCGCCGGCCGTGGCCTCCAGGCGCGCGTCTTCGATCCGCGCACGCCGGTCGGAGTCGGGCTCGTTGGCCTGGACCACCGACGACTCGCGGAAGCCCAGCCGCTCCCCGCCGACGTCCAGCTGCAGCTCGGCCTCGCGCCGGGCCAGCTCGGCGTCCAGCGCCTTGGTGGCCAGCCCCAGGTGCCCTTCGACCGCGAAGTCCAGCAGCGCGCGCAGGCCGCGGCGCTCGTCCCCGGGAGCGGCGGCGGCCGCCTCCGTGCGCAGCGCGTCCACCGCGGCGCGGTCGAACAGCTCCGCGTGGCGCTCGTAGATCGGCTCGATCCCGAGCTCGTCGCGGTGGCCGGCGTAGTGGAGGTAGTACTCGAGGCTCAGAGCGGCCGTGAAGGACTCCGCGCCGGCGCGGTAGGCGTCGAGGTCCATGCGGCTGCCATCCTAGGCGGCGATGGCCACCGCCCGCCCGACCACGCGCCCCCGCCCCGGCGACCTGCTCGAGCTGCGCGTCGACGACCTCGCCTTCGGAGGCGCGGGCGTCGCGCGGCTGGAGGGCTACGTCGTGTTCGTCAATGGCGGCATGCCGGGCGACCTCGTCCGCGCCGAGGTGGTCAAGAGCAAGCGCGCGTACGCCCAGGCCCGCGCGGTCGAAGTGCTGGAGGAGGGCCCGGAGCGCATCGCGCCCGCCGCCCCCGGACACCCCGGCGCGCCGTGGCAGGTGCTGCCCTACGAGCGCCAGCTGGAGGTCAAGCAGGCCCAGGTGGACGATGCCCTGCGGCGCATCGGCGGCCTGGACGGCTACGACCTGGAGCCGATCGTCGCGGCGCAGGAGACGTGGCGCTACCGCAACAAGGTCGAGTACTCCTTCGGCCTCGACGACGCGGGCGAGCTGGTGTGCGGGTTTCACGCTCCGGGCCGCTTCGACCGCATCGAGGCGATGGCCGACGACCGGCTCGCGTCCGAAGCGGTCAACGCGCTGCGCGAGCGCGTGGTGTCCTGGTGCCGCTCCGAGGGCCTGTCCGCCTACGACCGCCGCGCGCACCAGGGGCTGCTGCGCAACCTGGTGGTGCGCGAGTCGCGGCGCGGCGGCGCGCTCCAGGCCCGCCTGGTCACCTCGCCCGGCGACGTGCGGATCGACGAGCTGGCCCGGACCGCGGGCGCCGACGGCTTCGCCTGGACCCGCACCGAGGGCCTGGGCGAAACCACGGCCGGCGGGGAGACCGAGCTCGTGGCCGGCGACGAGTACCTGGAGGAGGAGCTCGGCGGATTGCGCTTGCGCATCTCACCCGAGGCGTTCTTCCAGACCAACACCGAGATGGCCGAGCGCCTGTACGCGGTGGCCGGGGAGTACGCCGCGCTCCAGGGCTGGGAGCGGGTCTACGACCTCTTCTGCGGGATCGGCACCGTCGGCCTCACGCTGGCCCCGCGCGCGGGCGAGCTGTGGGGGCTGGAGATCGTCGAGGCCGCGGTGGCCGACGCGATCGAGAACGCGCGGCGCAACGAGATCGAGCACGCCCGCTTCTTCGCCGGCGACGTGCGCCTCGCGCTGCGCGAGCTGGTGGAGAAGGCCGGGCGCCCGGACGTCCTGGTGGTCGATCCGCCCCGCGCCGGCCTGTCCCAGAAGGTCGTGCGCCGGGTGATCGAGACCGCCCCCAAGCGCATCGTCTACGTCTCCTGCAACCCGACCACCCTGGCGCCCAACGCGGCCCAGCTGGGCGAGGCCGGATGGACGCTGCGCCGGGTGCGCCCGGTGGACATGTTCCCGCAGACCCCGCACATCGAGTGCGTGGCGCTGCTGGAGCGGACCAGCTAGCTCGCGGCGCTCGCCACGACTTCGCAGTCCCGGGCGGGCGCGAACGTCACGTGCCGCACCCGGCCGCGCTCGGGCTCGGGCCGCGCGGCGCGGAACTCCAGCCGGCGCAGCAGCTCGCGCATGATCACCCGCATCTCGACCAGCGCGAAGCTCGCGCCGATGCACCGGCGCACGCCGCCGCCGAACGGGATCCAGGTGTACGGATCGGGCTGGGCGTCGAGGAAGCGTTCGGGGCGGAATGCCGAGGGGTCGGGCCAGTGGTCCGACGAGAGCTGGATCGCCGAGACCGACGACATCACGGTGGTACCGGCGGGCAGCCGCCAGCCGGCCAGCTCGGCCGGCGCGGTGAGCTGGCGGGCGACGTCGGTGACGACGGGCCGCACGCGCAGCACCTCCTTGATGACGGCGTCCAGGTACGCGTACTCGTCGCCCGCGACCTCGTCGCGCAGCCGGGCCATGACCTCGGGGTGGCGCACCAGCCGCTCGAACGCCCAGGCCAGCCCGGTCGCCGTCGTCTCGTGCCCGGCCAGCAGCAGCGTCACGAGCTCGTCGCGCAGCGCCTCGTCGTCCAGCCCGCGCCCCTCCCCGTCGCGGGCCTCGACCAGCATGGAGAGCATGTCGTCGCCGCCGGGGCGCTCGCGCCGCCGCGCGATCTCGTCGTAGATCAGCTCGTCGGCCGCGTCGCGCAGCCGGATGATCCGGCGGTACGGGCT
>JAWVFR010000039.1:0-3921 GCA_033855845.1 Solirubrobacteraceae bacterium | reverse complement strand
GGAGGCGCTCATCGTCACCGAGCTGCCCTACGCCGTGAAGAAGGGCGGCGACAACGGCCTGATCACCAAGATCGCCGAGCTCGTCCGCGAGAAGAAGATCCCCGAGATCTCCGACCTGCGCGACGAGTCCGACAAGCGCGGCATGCGGCTGGTCATCGAGCTCAAGCGGGACGCCATCCCCAAGGTCGTGCTCAACCAGCTCTACAAGCACACGCCGATGCAGACGACGTTCGGCGTGAACATGGTGGCCCTGGTCGACGGCGTCCCGCGCACGCTGTCGCTGCGCGAGGCGCTGGACGCCTACGTGCGCCACCAGCGCGACGTCGTCGTGCGGCGCACGAAGTTCGAGCTGGCCGAGAAGGAGCGCCGCGCCCACATCCTCGAGGGCCTGCTGGTCGCGCTGGACAACCTCGACCAGGTCATCGAGACCATCCGCGCCTCGCGCGACGGCGAGGCGGCGCGCCAGGCGCTGGTCGACCGCTTCGAGCTCACCGAGGTCCAGGCCCACGCGATCGTGGAGATGCGCCTGCGCCAGCTCACCGCGCTGGAGAGCGACAAGATCCGCGACGAGCACCGCGACATCGTCGAGCGCATCAAGGAGCTGCGGGAGATCCTCGGGGACGAGGGCCGCGTCCTCGGTCTCATCAAGGAGGAGCTGCAGGAGATCGCCGACACCTACGGCGACGACCGGCGCACCGAGATCACGCACGCCGAGGGCGAGATCGACATCGAGGACCTGATCGCCGACCAGCAGATGGTCATCACGATCACCAAGAGCGGCTACATCAAGTCGCTGCCGCTGGCCACCTACCGCAACCAGCACCGCGGCGGGGTCGGGGTGACGGGGATGGACATGAAGGACGGCGACTACATCGAGCACCTGTTCGTGTGTTCGACGCACGACTACCTGCTGTTCTTCACCAACCGCGGGAAGGTCTACCGCTCCAAGGTCTACGAGCTGCCGGAGGCCTCGCGGACGGCCAAGGGACGCTCGCTGAACAACTTCCTCCCGCTGCGCGAGGGCGAGCGAGTGGAGGCGGTCATCGACACGCGCGACTTCTCCGAGGGCGGCTACCTGGTTTTCGCGACCCGCAAGGGCCAGCTCAAGAAGACGGAGTTCGTCGCCTACAACACGCCGATCAAGGCGGACGGGATCATCGCCATCAAGATCCGCGACGACGACGAGCTGGTGGAGGTGCGCAAGACCAGCGGCGACGACGACATCATCATGGTGTCGCGCTCGGGCCAGGCCGCGCGCTTCCACGAGTCCCAGGCGCGCCCGATGGGCCGCGACACCGGCGGCGTGCGGGGGATGAACGTCTCGCAGAAGGGCAACCGGGTGCTGGCGATGGACGTCGCCCGCGACGACACCGAGCTGCTCGTGGTGACCGAGAACGGCTACGGCAAGCGCACGACGATCCCCGAGTACCCGCTCAAGAACCGCGGGACGATGGGCGTCAAGACGATCACCATGACCGGCAAGAAGGGCGCGCTGGTCGGCGCGCTGGTGGTGCGCGAGCACCAGGAGCTGGTCTTCATCTCCCAGAACGGGATGGTCCAGCGCACCGGCGTCAAGGGCATCTCGCTCCAGGGCCGCCCGGCTCAGGGCGTGCGCCTGATGAACCTGCGCGAGGACGACACCGTGTCGGCCGTGGCGCTGGTCATGGAGAGCGAAGCCGCCACCGCGGCGCCGGTGGACGAGCTGCCGCTGCCCGAGGGCGAGGCCGGCCCGGAGGCCGAGGCGGCCGAGCCGGAGGACGACGCCGAGCCCGAATCGCCCAACGGCGAGGTCTGACCTACGACCTCCGGGTTTGATTCAATGGGATCACCAGGGAAAGGAGGTGGTCCTAAGTTGAGTGACAGTTCTTACGGGACTCTGGAGGTGACCGGCCGCTAGGTCGGATGGCTGGATCCGCTTGGCGAATCCAACCCGGGACACCGCCTGTGGCGCAGCCGGATCTGGTCCCCCCGGCGCAGTGCTTCGGCACAGGCTCATCCAGTGAAGTTCAGAGGGGCGCCTTCGGGCGCCCCTCGCCCTTTCCCGAGGCCCGCTAGGCGGCGGCCGGGAGGTACGCGCGCCAGGCCGCCGGGATGGTGGGGCTGGCCACGTGGATGAAGATCTGCGGGCTGGGGCTGCTGGGCTCGCGGTGCAGCTGCATGCCGGCGTGGCGCAGGAGCTGGTCGCCCTTGCGCCGGTTGCACGGCGCGCAGGAGGTCACGATGTTCTCCCAGCTCGACGGCCCGCCCTTGGAGCGGGGCACTACGTGGTCGACCGTCAGGTTGCCGCGCGAGCCGCAGTACTGGCAGGTCCAGCGGTCGCGGGCGAACACCGCCCGGCGGGTGATCTTGCGCCGGTGCGTGTCGCGCGGAACGCGGACGAAGCTGACGAGGCGGATGACGACCGGCCGCGGGAGCGTGAGGCTCTCGGAGCGCAGCTCCCAGCTGCCGTGCTCCACGATCTCCGCCTTCTCCTTGAGCAGCAGGACGGCGGCGCGGCGCACGGTGCAGACGTTGATCGGCTCGAACGTCGCGTTGAGGACGAGCACCCGGCCACCTTCACGTCCGCGCCGCCGGTGCTCACCGAGCGGCGTGGACGAGGTAGGCGCTGGGTTCTGCCGGGCCATCCCGGCGGGAGTGTAGCGCCCGCTTCTGCGGGTCTCGCCGGGCTTCAGGCCGCCGGATAGGAGCCCAGGACACGCAGCTGCTCGGTCTGGCCGCGCACCGCCTCGATGGCCGCCGCGACCTTCGCGTCGCGGTCGCGGCCCTCGAGATCGGCGAAGAAGACGTAGTGCCCCAGGCCGAGCTTGCGCGGCCGCGACTCGATCATCGTGAGGTTCACGCCGCGGAAGGCGAACTCCGACAGGCAGCGCACCAGCCACCCCGGCGCGTCGTCGCCCGCGCCCCAGAAGACCACCGAGGTCTTCCACTCCCCGGTCCCCGACGCGCGCACGCCGGCGGGCGCCAGCCACACGAAGCGCGTGGCGTTGCCCGCGGTGTCCTCGACCCCGTCGCGCAGCACCTCGCCGCCGTACAGGGACGCCGACAGCCGGTTGCCCAGCGCCGCCCGCGCGCCGCCCTCCTCGACCACCGTGCGCACGGCCTCGGCTGTCGAGTTGGCCGCGACGATCGCCGCGCCCGGCAGCTCCGTGCGCAGGAAGCGCGCGCACTGCGCGCTGGCCTGGGGGATGGACACCACCGTCTCCACGTCCTCCAGGGCGACGCCGGCGGGCGCGATGAGGCAGTGGTGCACCTCGTGGACGACCTCGCCGATGATCGCCACGTCGGCCGCCTCGCCGACCAGGGTGTCCAGCGTCGCGTTGACGGCGCCCTCCAGCGAGTTCTCGATCGGCACCAGCGCGCGGTCCGCCTCGCCCTCGTGCACGGCGACGATCGTGTCGTGGATCGTGGGCAGCGCCACCACGTCCGCGCCGCCGGCGCCGCCGGACCGCATCAGGGCCTCGTGGCTGTAGGTGCCCTCGGGGCCCAGGTACGCGATGCGCATCAGGCCGGCATGGACGCGGCGGGCTCGCCCTCGAGCGCCGCCTTGAGCGCCGCGGCCTCCTCCGGCGAGAGCTCGAGCTCGCCCTGTCCGCCGCTCACCCGCTTCGCGTACAGGCGCGCCTGGTCGCGGTGGTGGATCGAGGAGAGCACGATCCCGTCGCGGCGCGTGTCCAGCAGCGCGATCGAGGTCGATTGCCGGCCGGACATCTCGTTGTAGGCGTCGTAGCGCACGAGGCCGGCGAAGGCGATCGCGCCATCGAGGCGCGTCTCGGCCGTGACCATCCGCCGGTCCAGCGTGGCCGCCATCTCCTCCATCCAGTCGCGCAGCGCGCGAAAGTCGGACTGCAGCGCGGCGGCGTGCGACACCAGGTCCTGGACGCCGCCCTCCCCGAGCACGACGGCCTGCGCAGCCCGCATCCG
>JAWVFR010000038.1:0-3388 GCA_033855845.1 Solirubrobacteraceae bacterium | reverse complement strand
CGATCGTCCTGATGCACGACGGCGGGGGCAACCGCTCCGAGACGCTGGCGGCCCTGCCGGTCCTCGTCCCGCGCCTGCGCGCGCGGGGCTACCGCTTCGTGACGCTCGCGCACATCCTGGGGCTGGGGCCCCACGGCCTCGAGTCGCCGGCGACCGGAGGGACGCGGCTGCGCGGGCAGCTGTTCGTCGCCGCGCTGTGGCTGGCGCGCTGGATCGTCGCGCTGCTCACGGCGGTCGTGCTCGTCGTCGGGGTCCTGGTCGCGCTACGGATGCTCGCGGTGGCGTTCCTGGCCCACCGGCAGGTCCGCCGTATGCGCGCGTGCACGCCGGACCCCGCCTTCACGCCGGGCGTGTCGATCGTCGTCCCGGCGTGCAACGAGGCGGTCGTGATCGCCCGCGGGGTTCGCTCGCTGGCCACCGGCGACTACCCGGAGCTGGAGACGATCGTGATCGACGACGGGTCCGGCGACGGGACGGCCGAGGTCGTGGAGCGCCTGGGCTTGGCGGGCATGCGGGTCCTCCGCCAGGCCAACGCCGGCAAGGCGGCGGCGCTCAACACGGGCATCGCGGCGGCGGCGCACGACATCGTGGTCACGGTCGACGCGGACACCGTGTTCGAGCCGGACACGGTGCGCCGGCTGGTGCAGCCGTTCCGCGACGCGCGGGTGGGGGCGGTGTCGGGGAACACGAAGGTGGGCAACCGCCGCGGGCTGCTCGGGCGCTGGCAGCACATCGAGTACGTGGTCGGCTTCAACCTCGACCGCCGCATGTACGAGACGCTGCAGTGCATGCCGACGGTCCCGGGCGCCATCGGCGCCTTCCGCCGCGAGGCGCTGCGGGCGGCGGGCGGCGTGTCCGGCGCGACCCTGGCCGAGGACACCGACCTCACGATGGCGATCGGCCACGCCGGCTGGCACGTCGTGTACGCGCAGGACGCGCGGGCGTGGACCGAGGCCCCGGCCACGCTGAGCGCCCTGTGGCGCCAGCGCTACCGGTGGGCGTACGGGACCATCCAGTCCCTGTGGAAGCACCGCCACGCCGTCCGACGTCCCGGCGCGGGGCGGATCGGTCGCCGCGCCATCCCGTATCTCGTCCTCTTCCAGGTGCTGCTGCCGCTCGCGGCGCCCCTGATCGACCTGTTCGCGATCTACGGGATCCTGTTCCTGGACCCCTGGCGGATCGTCGCCTACTGGCTGGGGTTCAACCTGTTCCAACTCGTGCTGGCCGCTTACGCCTTCCGCCTCGACGGGGAGCGGCTGCGCGGGCTGGTCTGGCTTCCGCTGCAGCAGTTCGTCTACCGGCAGCTGATGTACCTGGTGGTCATCGAGTCCGTGCTCACGGCGCTGTCGGGGCTGCGCGTGGGCTGGCACCACCTGGAGCGCACGGGCGAGGCGCGCGTCGGCGCGGGCGCCGGGGGCGGCTCATGACCAGGGCCCGCCTCCTGTCCGGGACGGGTGTGGTGCTGCTGACCGCGCTGGCCGCGTGCGGCGCGCCGGACCGGGCCGGGGCGCGCACGGCGTACGTGCGCCTGGATCAGGTCGGATTCCCGCTTGGCGAGGCGGCCCGGGCGCTGGTGCTGTCTCCAGTGCCCGACCCGGGCGCGCGCTTCCGGGTGCTGGACACCGCGGGGCGGACGGTGGCCTCCGGGCGTCTCGGACGCCGGGTGGGCGCCTGGAGCCGGCGTTTTCCGCACGTGTACCCCGTGCAAGGCCCAAGGCTCGCGGCCGGGACCTACCGGATCGCGGTCAGCGGCCCGGGCGCGGGCACGTCCCCGCCGTTCACGGTCGACGCGGCGGCGGCCCTCTACGGGCCCGTGGCCAGCGACGCCGTCAGCTTCTTCCGCGCCCAGCGCGATGGCCCCAACGTGGACCCCAGCCTGCTGCACCGCGCCCCGTCGCACCTGGCCGACCGCAGCGCGGGCGTCTACGCCACGCCTCGCTTCACCGTCGCGGGCCCGACCCGGCCGGTGCGCGTGGGGGGACCGGTGGACGTGTCGGGCGGGTGGTTCGACGCCGGCGACTACCTGAAGTTCGTCCAGACGGCGAGCTTCGACGAGACCATGCTGCTGTGGACGCTGCGGGAGCATCCGGCGGCCAACGGGGCGTCCCACGGCGGGCTGGACGCCGAGGCCCGCTTCGGCCTGGACTGGCTGGCGAAGATGTGGGACCCCGCAGGCCAGGGCCTGCTCTACCAGGTGGGGATCGGGGACGGGGGGCGCGGGTTCCTGGGCTCGCACGACGTGTGGCAGCTGCCGCAGGCCAGCGACGCGCTCAACGTCGGGCCCGGAGACCCGCGTTACTTCCTGAAATACCGGCCCGCGTTCCGCGGCGGCGCGGTCGGCTCGCAGCTCAGCCCGAACCTCGCGGGCCGGCTGGCGGCCGCGTTCGGGCTGTGCGCCCAGGTCTACCGCTCGACGGACCCGGCCCTGGCCGATCGCTGCGTGGCGCGCGGGGCGGCCGCGCTGGCTCGGGCTCGCACCGCCGGCGTCGGGCGCCTGACGACCACCGCCCCGTACGCCTACTACCCCGAGCAGCAGTGGCGCGACGACATGGAGCTCGGCTCCATCGAGATGTACCGGGCGACGGGGAGCCGCCGCTACCTGGTCGCGGCCGCGCACTGGGCCGACGCCTACATGCGCAGCGGGGTGGAGGGCAACTACTCCATCAGCCTGTACGACGTCAGCGCGATCGCCCACTACGACGTGGCTCGCGCCCTACCGGGAGCCACGGCACCCGAGGACCTGGAGATCTTCCTCCCCGACATCCTCGGCGACCTGCGCGACGAGCTGCGCTCCGCGGCGGCGGTGGCCCGCCGCGACCCCTTTGGCCTCGGCGTGCGCTACGCCGACGACGACACCGTGGCCCACGCGCTGGGCCTGTCGCTGGAGGCGGCGATCTACGGCCGGCTGAGCGGAAAGCGCACGTTCGCCGCGTTCGGGCGCGCCCAGCGCGACTGGGCGCTGGGGGCCAACGCGTGGGGGACCTCCTTCGTGGTCGGCGCGGGCACGACATTCCCGCGCTGCCTGCACCATCAGAACGCGAACCTGGCAGGGTCGCTCACCGGCGCCGGGGACATCCTGCGCGGCGCGTCGGTGCAGGGGCCGGCCGCTGCGACCGATTTCCGGGACATGGAGGTGGCCCCGGGCTACCGGCCCTGCCCGGCCGGCGGCGGCAATCGCTTTGCCCCCTTCGACGGGCGGGGCGCGCGCTACATGGACGACGTCAGGGCCTCGGCGAGCAACGAGCCGTCCGGCGACATCGCCGCGCTGACCCTGGCGCTGGCGGCCGCCCAGATGGACGGCCGCCCGTAGCGCCCGGTCCCCCCCGGCGTCACTTGATGAAGAGCATCTCCTCGTACTTCGGGAGCGGCCACAGGTCGTCGGCGACGA
>JAWVFR010000037.1:0-4322 GCA_033855845.1 Solirubrobacteraceae bacterium | reverse complement strand
GAAGCTGCCCCCGAGTCACCACCCCGTGCTGCGGATACGCCAACTCCGCGATCTCAGCCTCCACCGTCCTGCTTGGAGGTCGCATACCGACCTCTAGGCAGGACACTGGCGGAGTTCGCCCCAGCGGAGGGGGTGGGATTCGAACCCACGAGGGACCTGACGGCCCCCAACGGCTTTCAAGGCCGCCGCATTCAACCGCTCTGCCACCCCTCCGGATGTGGCCGACAGGGTAGCCCGGCATGATGCGCCCGATGGGAATCCTGTTGATCGCGGCAGCCGGGGCGGCGGGGGTGCTCGCGCGCTATGGCATCTCCACCCTGTTCCACGGGGAGGCGCTGCCGTGGGCGACCGTGGCCATCAACGTCGCGGGGTCGTTCGCGCTCGGGGTCCTCGTCGTGGTCCCGCACTGGTTCTCCCAGGACGTTCGCAACGCCCTGGGCGTGGGCTTCCTGGGCGGCTTCACGACCTTCTCGACCTTCTCGGTCCAGGCGTTCCTGGACTTCGAGGCCGGCGAGCCGGGGAAGGCGTTCCTCTACGTCGCCGCCTCCGTGCTGCTGGGCCTGGCCGCCGCGGCGCTGGGCTACTTCGCCGCCCGCAGCCTTTTACACTGAGCCGAACCCGGAGAGGTGGCCGAGTGGCTGAAGGCACTCGCCTGCTAAGCGAGTATGGGGTTTACGCTCCATCGCGGGTTCGAATCCCGCCCTCTCCGCTCGATCACGGCAGTCAGGACGGGACGCAAGATGCCGGACACAAAGTACGCGCGCAGCGGCGACGTCCACATCGCCTACCAGGTCTTCGGGGAGGGCGAGCTCGACGTCGTCCTGGTCAACGGCTTCACGACGCATGTCGAGCTGGTGTGGGAGTACGAGCCGGCGCGGGCCGTCCTGGAGGGACTGGCGTCGTTCGCGCGGGTGATCGCCTTCGACCGTCGCGGATCCGGCCTGTCGGATCCCGTGGTAGAGGCGCCCACGCTGGAGGAGCGCATGGACGACGTCCGCGCGGTGATGGACGCCGCCGGCTCCGAGCGCGCGGCGCTGCTCGGCGTCTCGGAGGGAGTGACCATGAGCCTGCTGTTCGCGGCCACGTATCCCGAGCGGGTTTCGGCGCTGGTGTGCAGCGGCGGGATGGCCCGGTCCACGGAGGCGCCGGACTACCCCTGGGCGGCGCCGGTGGGCGCCCTGATCGAAGCCGGCCAGGAGCTGGTCGGCCCGCACTGGGGCCAGGGCGCGATCATCGAGCTCGCCGCCCCCAGCCACGCGGACGACCCGGAGGCGCGCGCCTTCTTCGCCCGCATGGAGCGCGCGAGCGCCAGCCCCGGGATGCTCGCCTCGCTGGTCCAGATGTTCCTGGACCTCGACGTGCGCGATGTGGTCCCCAACGTCCACGTCCCCACGCTGGTGCTCCACCGAACCCACGACCACCTCGTTCACGTGGGCAACGGGCGCTGGCTGGCCGAGCACCTGCCCAACGCCCGGCTCGTGGAGCTGCCCGGCGAGGACCACGTGATGTGGTTCGAGGACCCCGAGCGGGTCCTGGGCGAGGTCAAGGAGTTCCTCACCGGGACCCGCTACGCGCCCGAGCCCGACCGGATCCTGGCCACCGTCGTCTTCACCGACATCGTCGACTCCACCCGCACCGCAGCGGAGCTCGGCGACCGCCGCTGGCGCGAGCTGCTGGACCGCCACGACCGCGCCGTGCGCGACGCGCTCGGACGCGCCGGCGGGCGCGAGGTGAAGTCCACCGGCGATGGGTTCCTGGCGACCTTCGACGGCCCGGCCCGCGCGATCCGCTGCGCCGGGGCCATCCACGAAGCCTGCGACGCCCTGGGCATCCGCGTCCGCGCCGGGATCCACACCGGCGAGTGCGAGGTCATGGGCGACGACATCGGCGGCATCGCCGTCCACATCGCGGCGCGCGTGAGCTCGCTCGCCGGCCCGGGCGAGGTGCTGGTGTCGCGGACGGTCCGGGACCTGGTGGCCGGGTCGGGGATCGAGTTCGACGACCGCGGTACCCACACCCTCAAGGGCGTGCCCGACGAGTGGCAGCTGCTCGCGGTGGCGGGCTAGGGGTCCGCGAGCGCGTCGAGCTCCGCCGTGTGCAGCGGCAGCACCGTCGCGCAGAAGTCGTCGCCGAAGGGGGTGAGGTGGATGCTGCGGCGGACCGTCTTGCGGGCCCGGCCGGCCTCGCGCAGCGCGGCCAGGACGTCCGGCTGCGCCTCGAGCACCTGGTAGCGCAGCGGGTCCTCCAGCGGTTCGCGCGAGAACCAGATCAGCCCCAGGCGATAGAGGTTGTTGAGGTACGCGGGGACGCGGTCGAGATGGCGGCAGCCGGCCTGGGCGCCGATCATCGACAGGCCGGGGGCGATCATCTGGGTGGAGACCGGAAGCCCCTTCGCTCCGCGCACGTCGACCGAGGGCTGGGGCCCCTCGAGCACCAGCATGCGCAGGACCCGGCCCTCGTCGGGCGCCAGCGCCTCCAGGATCCGCTCGTAGGCGGGGTGGAAGTCCTGCTCGTACTCGACGTCGGCGGACTGGCGCAGCAGCTCGGCGCCGCGCTCGCGCAGGGCTTCGGTGGCGCTGCGTGCGCGCTCGGCCTCCTCGGCGGCCGGGTCGGGCTCGGGCCCGCCGTCCACCGAGAGCCCGAGGAACCGCCGGGCGGCGTCGCGCAGCTCGCCCCCGGCGTTGGCCAGCAGCTCGGCGGGCGACTCGCCGGTCGCCGCCGCGCGGACCACGCGGGTGCTCGCGCGCACCGACGCTCCGACGCTCCACTGCGCCGTGCGCCACCACGCGCCGGCCGCGAGGCGAGCCAAGACGGGGGCGGCGCGCAGGAGGTCGGCCTCGGTGGGCGGCTCCTCGCGGAGCGGCGGCTCCTCCTCCGGCGGCCAATCGCGCTCGCGTTCCATCACACGCCGAAGATCGCCAGGTGCAGCAGGCCGGCGCCGAAGCCGAGCACCGCGCCGTGCAGGACCAGCAGCCACTCGTCCTCGCGCATGGCCGAGCGCAGCAGCTCGGAGAAATCGCTGGAGGGCAGCTCGCGCATGCGCTCGGCGATCAGCGTCCGGACCGACTCGCTCTGGCGGCGGTTGAACTCGGGGTCCTTGAGCGGGGTCATCGTGTAGTCCACGGCCTCGACGGCGACGGTCTCGCGGATCGCGTCGTACTCGCGCGGGCCGACCGCGGCGCGCACCGCCGGCTGGGCGACCCCGCTGGCCCGGTCGACCGCGGGACGCAGCGCGTTGCGGATCATCTGGCGGGTGCGGTCCGACCGCGGCCCGCGCAGCAGCTCGTCGCCGATGTTCTGGAGGGTGACGATGTCGTCCGCGATGATCCCGGCGTAGATGTCGGCGGCCTCCGGCTGGCGGCGCAGGAACAGCCCGTGGAGGCGGAACGGCCCGACCTGCCGCGGCTCGATCGGCTCGAAGATCATCCACAGGGCCAGCCAGTTCGTCACGTAGCCGACCACGGTCCCGGCGATGGGCAGGACCCACCACTCGTGGACCGTCTGGGTGAGCGCGATCATCGGGAAGCCCAGCGCGAAGCCGAAGAAGAACCCGAAGTTGATGATGAAGCGCAGCTCGCGCTTGCCCACCTCGGTGAAGACGCGGTTGCACAGCTCCGGCTTCTCCTCCATCCGGCGGATGACCATGAGCTTGATGTCCAGGAGCTGGTCGATGTGCTCGCCGATCTGGTCGGTGACCTCGTGGACGATGCCCGGGAGCTGGTCGCGCACTCGGGCGTGGACGGCCTCGCGGATGCGCGGCGGGAGGTCGTTCCACAGGCGCGGATGCTCGCGCTCCATGGTGCGCTCCACCAGCTCGCGGATGTCGCGCTCGGACGTCGCGATGATGTGCTCGGCGATCAGATCGGGGTCCAGCCGGCGGTAGAAGTCCGACGCGTTGCCGAGCTTGGCGATCCCCTTGTCCACCGAGATCGAGCCCATCTTGGCGGCCCGGGAGGGGATGATCCCCTGCCACCCGATGCCGCCCTGCATGACGCCGGGGATCTGCTGGATGCGCCGCGGGAGCAGCCCCGCCAGAGCCGCCAGCCCGGGCAGCCGCACGCCCTTGAACCGGATCGGGTTGAACAGCATCCAGACGCCCGTCCAGTTCGTGACGTACCCGATCGCCCCGGAGAAGAGCGGGATCGTGATGATGCTGATCGTGTCCGAGCTCAACGCTTGGGCCCCCGCCGCGACCCTACCCGGACGGCACCGTGCCAGGCTCCGGTCGGCGGCTATCCTTGCTCGCCTGCGCCCGTAGCTCAGCTGGATAGAGCGTCGGTCTACGGAACCGAAGGTCAGAGGTTCGAATCCTCTCGGGCGCG
>JAWVFR010000036.1:0-23789 GCA_033855845.1 Solirubrobacteraceae bacterium | reverse complement strand
CCGGCCAGAAGCCTTCGACGATCTCGCCGTCGGCGCGCAGGTCCTCGACCTTGACCGAGCAGATCACGAGCTGGGCGTCGTCGGGGCCCTCGTTCCAGATCCCGCGGACGGTCGTGGGCGCCACGCGGACGGCGGTCCTGGGGCCGACGTCCACGATCTCGTCGTCGAGCTTGAACTGGAGCGTCCCGTCGACGACGAAGTAGATCTCCTCCTGCGTCTTGTGCCGGTGTCCGTAGGAGCCCTTGCTCCCGGTCTGTGCCGGCATCACGCGGTACGTCAGCGCGACCTGGTCGGTGCCCAGCTCGCCGGTGAAGAAGCGCATCTCGCCCGGGTAGTCCCCGAGCACGTCGTGGACCTCGGACGCCTGGACGATGGACCAGCCGTCGCTCACGACGCGTCGCGCAGCCGCTGCGCCTCCGGCAGTGCCTCCAGCTTCTTGAGCGTGTGGTTCTCGATCTGGCGGATCCGCTCGCGCGTCACGTTGAACGCGCGGCCGACCTCCTCGAGCGTCCGGGGACGGCCCCCGCTCAGCCCGAAGCGCATCTCGATCACCTCGCGCTCGCGCGCCGGCAGGGCGGCGAGCGCCCGGCGGACGTTCTCGCGCCGCAGGTTCTCCGACGCCAGCTCGAACGGGGACTCGGCCGTCTGGTCCTCGACGAAGTCGCCCAGCTCGGACTCCTCCTCCTCGCCGATCGGCTTCTCCAGGGAGACGGGCTGCTGCGCGATGCGCAGGATGTCGCGCACCTCGCGCGCCGTGCACTCCAGCTCCAGCGCGATCTCCTCCGGGACGGGCTCACGGCCGAGCGACTGCACGAGCTGGCGCTCGACGTGCACGACCTTGTTGAGCTTCTCCACCATGTGGACGGGGATGCGGATGGTGCGGCCCTTGTCGGCGATCGCCCGGGTCACGGCCTGGCGGATCCACCACGTCGCGTACGTGGAGAACTTGTAGCCCCGCCGGTAGTCGAACTTCTCCACCGCGCGGATCAGGCCCAGCGATCCCTCCTGGATCAGGTCCAGGAACGTGAGACCGCGGCCCAGGTAGGACTTCGCGATCGAGACGACGAGCCGCAGGTTGGCCTCGACCATCTGCTGCTTGGCCAGCATGTCCCCGCGCTCGATGCGCTTGGCCAGCGCCACCTCCTCGCCCGCGGTCAGCAGCTCGACCCGTCCGATCGACCGCAGGTACAGGCGCAACGAGTCCAGCGAAGGTTCGACCGTGAGGTCGATCTCCGGCTTCTTGGGCGCCACGACCGCGGCGGGCCGCGTGCGCGCCTCCTCCTTGGACGTCTCGGGAGCCATCGGCTTCCCGTCGGCGCCCATCACGTCGATCCCCTGGTCCACGAAGAACGCGTGCAGCTCGCCGAGCTGCTCCTTCGTGACCTCGACCTCCTCGAGGCATGCCTCGATCTGGCCGAACGTCAGGAATCCACGCTCCTGACCCTCCTGAATAAGACCGCGGAATTCCTCGACCTCCGCGATCGGCGCCTCGTCGGCGAGCAGTCCCTCTTGCTTCGTACTCACAAGCCCTCGATTTCCATGTAGCACCGGGCCGCCGCTCGCGCGACCACCCTCCTCCGGGCCTTACCGTGCTGCGGTACCAACTCCTACGAAGCCGCGACAGTCGTCGCGAAGAGGCTGAGCTCTGAGGCTTTCCAGCCGACCGGCGGAGTGATAGCACAGAAATCCGATTCTTGGGATACGGCATGGCCCGCCCGCTACGCTGCCGAAGATGAGCGCCGACCGCACGATCTCCATCGCCGCGCCCGACGTCCAGGCCCAGCCCCCCACGCTGCACGTGTCGCTGTCGAGCGTGGGCGTGACCGGGGTGGAGAAGGTGATCCGGATCCGGCAGCAGGACGGAGACGGCGGCCCCCAGCTGTTCTATGCGGAACTCGAGTGCTTTGTCGACCTCGGCCCGCGCCAGAAGGGCGCGCACATGTCCCGCTTCGAGGAGGTCGTCAACGACGCGATCGGCGAGGTGATCCTCAACGAGGCCACCTTCAAGGCCGAGACGCTGGCCCAGCACGTGGCCGAGCTCGTCCGCGAGCGCCAGGGAGCGCGCCGCGCCGAGGTGACGATCGCCGCCCGCTTCCCCGAGTACAAGCCGGCGCCGGTCTCCGGGATCCCGACGCAGGAGATCTACACGCTGCTCGGCTCCGCCGTGGCCTCCGAGCGCGGTACGCGCCGCGTGATCGGCGTGCAGGCCCAGGGCATGACCGCCTGCCCGTGCGCGCAGGGCCTGGTCGAGGCGGGCGCCCGCGAGCGCCTGGCCGAAGACGGGTTCACGCAGGACGAGATCGAGCGCATCGTCGACCACGTTCCCGTGGCCACGCACAACCAGCGCGGGCTGGGGACGCTGCGCATCGGCTGCACCGAGGCCTGCGACGACGAGATCGACGCGCTGACGCTGCTGGCGATCGTGGAGGACTCGATGAGCTCGGAGATCTACGAGCTCATGAAGCGCTCCGACGAGGCCGCCGTGGTGGAGAAGGCGCACCGCCGCCCGCGCTTCGTCGAGGACTGCGTGCGCGAGATGATCGGCGGCGTGGTCGAGCGCTTCCCGGCCCTGGCCGACCAGGCCTTCGTCTCGGCGCGCCAGGAGAACCTGGAGACGATCCACCAGCACAACGTCGTGGCCGAGCGCTACGGCCTGCTGGGCGAGGTGCGCGCCGAGCTGGCCGGCGGCGAGCCCGTCGCCGGCCACACCACGCTGCGCGGCTGGCTCGACGCCGCGGTCTAGGGCGCGGCCGGGGCCTGGCGCCGCGTGCGCCGGGCGTCGTTGACCTGGCGCCGGATGCCGAAGGCGTAGTCGACGCCGGAGGCCACGGTGACCAGCACCGTGAGGTAGACGAGCGCGTCCAGCCAGGCTCCGGCGCCGTGGGCGACGATCAGCGCGAAGACCATCCCCACCTGCATGATCGTCTTGGCCTTTCCGAACGTGTTGGCGGAGATGACCACGCCCTGGGCGCCCGCTCCGATCCGCAGGACCGTGACCGCGAACTCGCGCGCGATGATCACCATCGCCACCCACGCGGCCACGCGGTTGAGCGAGACCAGGGCCAGCAGCGCGCCGATCACCAGCAGCTTGTCGGCCACCGGGTCCATCAGCTTGCCGAACGTCGTCACCCACTGGCGCGAGCGGGCCAGATAGCCGTCGATCGCGTCGGTGAGCGACGCCACGGCGAACACGATCGCCGCCAGCAGGTCCCCGTTGGGCGTGCGGTTGAGCAGGGCGACGACCAGCACCGGCACCAGCAGGATGCGCAGGACCGTGAGGACGTTCGGCACGTTCAGCGGGAACACGGAGCCGAGGTTAACGGGCGGCGCCCGTGGCATCATCGCTTCGTGCGCACCCCGATCGCGTCGCTGCTCGCCGCGCTGGCCCTGGTGGCGGCCGGCTGCGGGCAGGCCGACCGCCGGCGCCCCGCGGCTCCCGCGGCCGGCCCCTCGGCGTCGGGCGACCCCGCCGGCGGGCTGCGCGCCCACCCGCGGGCGGTCGAGCCGGACGTCGGCCTGCCATCGGCGACCGAGGTCCAGGTCGAGGTGCCGATCGACCCGGAGCGAGCGCTGGCCCGCGCGCCCTCGGGTCACGTGGCCGACGCGCCGCCCACCGACGCCGAGGTCCGTGCCGCGCTGCGCCAGATCGACGGCGTCCCCGGAGGACGCGCCCGCCTGAACCCCGACGGGACCGCCACCGCCCCGGCCGGCGCCCCGCCGGTGGTCAAGCAGATGATCGCCGCGGCCAACGCGATCGCGCTGACGCCCTACCTCTGGGGCGGCGGGCACGGGCGCCTGTACGACCGCGGCTATGACTGCTCGGGCTCGCTGTCCTTCGCGTTCATCCACGCCGGGCTGCTGGACAAGCCGATCGCCAACGGCTGGCGGCTGATGGGCCGGCCCGGTCCCGGGAAGTGGGTGACCGTCTACACCAACACCGGCCACGTGTGGATGGAGGTGGCGGGCCTGCGCTACGACACCAGCGCGATCCACATCGCCGGGTCGCGCTGGACCGACCAGGCGCGTCCCACCTCGAACTTCAGCTCCCGGCACCTGCCGGGGCTGTGAAGCTCCCTCAGCCCCAAACGGTGAGCACTGCGAGCGCCGCCACCGACACGGTCACCAGCGCGAGCGCCAAACCGGTCAGCAGCCGTCCGGTGCCTCCGATGACGTGCCGGCCCATGACCTCGGGATCCCGCGCCAGGCGCCTCATGAACGGCAGCAGCACGAGCAGCAGCACCGCGTTCAGCGCCTGAGAGAGGAAGAGGATGGGTATGAGCGGCGCTCCGGGAATCAGGACCAGGGTTGAGGCGACGACGACCATCGCGACGAAGCTGGCGTAGAAGAGCGGCGCCTCCTTCAGGGTGTCGTCGATGTCGCACGGCGCCTCGAACGCCTCGGACACCGAGTACGCCGTCGACAGGGGCACGATCGCCGCCGCGAGGAGCGCCGCCCCGACGAAGCCGAACCCGAACAGGGTCGCGGCCAGATGGCCGGCGAGCGGCTCGAGCGCGCGCGCGGCGTCGCCCGCATCTTGGATCGAGATGCCGCGCGCGTGCAGCGTGGCTGCACAGGCGACGACGATGAAGACGCCGATGACACCCGTCAGGAGCGCGCCGACGACGACGTCGACGCGCTCGTTTCGGAGGTCCTCGATTTTGAGGCGCTTGTCGACAGCGTACGACTGGATGAAGGCCAGGCCCCACGGCGCCAGGGTCGTGCCCAGGGTGGCCACGGCGACGAGCACCGCGTCGCGCGTCACCGGCATTCCCGGCACGACCAGCCCCTTGGCGGTCGCGGCCCAGTCGGGATGCGCGAGAAAACCCGATAGGACGTAGGCGACGAACACTCCGGTCAGGGCCAAGAGCACATGCTCGACGCGGTGGAACGACCCGCGCAGAACGAGCAGCGAGACTCCCAGCGCCGCGAGGGGCACGCTGACGTAGCGGCTGACGCCGCCGAGCAGCTCAAACCCGGCCGCCACGCCCGCGAACTCGGCGGCGAGCGTGCCCAGGTTGGCGACCACCAGAGCTGCGAGCGCGAGCGTGGCGCCTCGGGGACCGAGCCGTTCGCGCACCAGCGCCAGCAGTCCCTTGCCGGTCACGATGCCCATCCGGGCGCCGAGCTCGTGAAAGACGATCAACGCCGCCGTCGACAGCGCGAGGACCCAGAGCAGGCGATAGCCGTAGTCGGCCCCGAGGATCGAGTAGGTGGTGATCCCGGCGGGATCGTCGTCGGACAGCCCGGCCAGGACGCCCGGTCCGACCACCGCGAGCAGGGCCGCCAGCGAGCCTCGCCGCACCAGGCGGGGGCGAAGGCGCACGAGGTGCCGGTGCAGGTACCGGCCGGGCGGCGGCCGGCCGTCGGGCTCCGACCGGGACGAACGCGCCACAGCGCGCTACGCCTTCAGGCGCTTGCCCGTGGCGAACAGCCACGAGCTCCAGGCGGCGGCGCCCAGGGCGAGCGTCGCGGTGATGCCCAGCGACAGCGCGACGCTGACGTCGGCCGTGCCCAGGAACCCGTAGCGCATGGCGTTGACGAGATAGAAGATCGGGTTCGCGTGCGAGATCTCCTGCCAGGGCGACGGCAGGCGGTGGATCGAGTAGAAGACGCCCCCCAGGAACGTGAGCGGCAGGATCACGATGTTGTTGACGAACGTGTGGTGGTCGAAGGTCTCCGCGTAGATCCCCACGATCACCCCCAGCGAGCAGAACAGCACCAGGGCCAGGCCGACCGCGGCCAGCAGGACCAGCGGGTGGCGCACCGGCACGTCGGCCACCGGCAGGGCCAGCAGGCCCAGCACCACCGCGATCGCCAGCGCGCGCACCGCGCCGCCGATCGAAAGGCCGAGATTGACCTCCCAGTGGCGCAGCGGGGCGGCCAGGACGTCGTGCAGGTAGCGGTCGAAGCGGGCCTGGAAGACCGAGGACGAGTTGTTGGAGTACGCGGCCTGGACCATCGCCATCGTGATCAGGCCGGGAACGATGAAGGTCTGGTACTGGACGCCGTCGATCGCGCTGATCCGTCCGCCCAGCGACAGCCCGAAGACCACGATGAACAGGAATGACGAGATCACGGGCGCCGCGATCGTCTGCGTCCAGAGCTTGGTCACGCGCAGGACCTCGCGGCGCGAGAGCCACAGCAGCCCGCGGCTCACTCCGCCATCGCCTTGACGTAGACGTCGGCCAGCGAGTCCGCGTCGTGGGAGCTGCGCAGCCCGGCCGGCGTGTCGCGGGCGATCAGCCGCCCCCCGCGGATCAGCGCGATGTCCTCGCACAGCTCCTCGGCCTCCTCGAGGTAGTGCGTGGTCAGCACGATCGTCGTGCCCTGCCCGTGCAAGCGCCGGATGTAGCGCCAGAGCTCCATCCGCAGCTCGAAGTCCACGCCCGCGGTGGGCTCGTCGAGGATCACCACGCGCGGCTCGTGCATGAGCGCCCGCGCCAGCAGCAAGCGCCGGCGCATCCCGCCCGACAGCTTCGGGGCCCGCACGCCCGCCTTGGCGCGCAGGTCGAACACGTCCATCATCTCCCCGGCGCGCCTCGCGGCGTCGGCCCGCGTCATCCCGTAGTAGCCGCCGTGGTAGAGCAGCGTCTCCTCCACGTCGAGGAAGCGGTCGAGGTTCACGTCCTGCTCGGCCAGGCCGACCATCCGCCGTGCGCTCAGCGTGGAATGGTCCTGGCCGAACACCAGGATCTCCCCCGCCGTGATGCGGATCAGGTTGCAGATCGCGCTGATCACCGTGGTCTTGCCGGCGCCGTTGGGCCCGAGGAGGCCGAAGAACTCGCCGTCGGGTACCACGAGGTCGAAGGACTCGACGGCCAGGAGGCCGTCGTCGTAGCGCTTGGTCAGGCCGCGCAGCTCCAGCGCGGGGGCGGAGGTCATCGCTCTCTATATTGCCCACCTCATGCCCCTCATCCCCTCCGTGATCCAGCAGGACTCGCGCGGCGACCGCGAGTACGACATCTACTCGCGCCTGCTGGCGGAGCGCATCGTCTTCATCGGGACCCCGATCGACGACCAGGTCGGGAACCTGGTGGTGGCCCAGCTCCTGCATCTCGAGTCCGACGACCCGGACAAGGACATCTCCGTCTACATCAACACCCCGGGCGGAGACGTGTACTCGGGCCTGGCGATCTACGACACGATGCAGTTCATCAAGCCCGACGTGCAGACCATCTGCTTCGGGGTCGCGATGTCGATGGGGGCCCTGCTGATGACCGCGGGGGCGCACGGCAAGCGCCTGGCGCTGCCCAACTCGCGGATGCTCATCCACCAGCCGTCGGCCGGCTTCGAGGGCCAGGCCACGGACATCGACATCCACGCCCGCGAGATCCTCGACATGCGCGACCGGATCGACAAGATCTTCGCCCACCACACCCGCCAGCCGCTGGAGCAGGTCCACGAGGACATGGAGCGCGACCGCTTCTTCAAGGCCGCCGAGGCCGTGGACTACGGGCTGATCGACAAGGTCATCGACTCGCACTAGCCGCGATCGGGTGCTCGATCGCGCCCAGGCCGTCGATCTCGATCCGCACCACGTCGCCGTCGGCCAGGAAGCGCGGCGGGTCCAGCGCCATGCCCACGCCGTCCGGCGTCCCGGTCAGGACCAGGTCGCCGGGCTCGAGGTCCTGGGTCTCGGCCAGGAAGGCCAGCAGCGCGTCGATCCCGAAGATGAGGTCGCTGGTGCGGGCGTCCTGGCGCAGCTCGCCGTTGACCCAGGTGCGCAGGCGCAGGTCCTCCGGGTCCGGGACCTCGTCGGGCGTCGTGATCCACGGGCCCCACGGGCAGAAGGTCGCGGCGCCCTTGGCGCGGGCCCACTGGGGCTCGCGGCCCTGGAGGTCGCGCGCGCTGACGTCGTCGGCGACCGCGAAGCCGCCGGCTGCCCCGTCGCGGCCGACGACCAGCGCCAGCTCGCCCTCGTAGTCCAGCCGGCGCACCACGGCCGGGCAGCGCACCGGGCCCCCCGGCGGGGCCGAGGACGTCATGGCCATGGCGAACACGACCGGCGCCGGGGGCGGCTCGCCGCCGGTCTCGGCGACGTGGGCCGCGTAGTTGAGGCCGATCCCGTAGATCGCGCCCGGGCGGGGGACCGGCGCCAGCAGGGCCACGCCGTCCAGCGGCCAGCGCTCCCCGGTCGCCGGCGAGAGGTCGCCGGACGCGAGGCGGTCGCGCACGCTCTCGCCCCCCGCGAAGGCGACGACCTCGTCGCCGCGGACCTCGCCGGCCAGCGGCTCGGAGCGGTCGGCTGGGAGGAAGGTGGCGAGGCGCATTCGCCGCGCGAGCCTAAACCGCACCGCATGTCCGTGGCGCCGCGGGTGTTACCGTGAGGGCGGGAGGCGCCTCCAACCCAGGAGGAGAACCCCGTGCGCCGTATCCCCACCCTTGCCGCGCTCGTCTGCGCGGCCTGCCTGCCCGCCCTGTGGATCGGAGCGGTCGCGACCGCCGACCCGGCCGGCCGCTCCACCCTCACCGAGACCGTCCTGCCGACGGGATCGGGCTTCCTCGACCTCAAGCGCGGGCGGGGCGAGCCGTTCCTGGTGCGCCGCGGCAACGTGGGGCCCAAGGGCACGCGCACGCGCACACGGCGCTCGCTGGTCTTCTTCGGCCAGTTCACCGACCCGCAGATCGCCGACGAGATGTCGCCGATGCGGGCGGAGTTCGTGGACCCGGTCGGCGTGCCCGGCTCCGGCGCGTCGGGCGTCGCATCCGCCTGGCGGCCCCAGGAGGCCCTGGGCCCGGTGACCTTCGACTACACCATCCGCAACATGAACGCCAACCGCGTCAGCGCGGTGCGGCAGGGCAACGGCGCTCGCAAGTCGCTGAACCTGGTCCTGACCACGGGGGACCTCGCGGACAACCAGCAGCTCAACGAGTCGCGCTGGTACATCCAGCTGCTCAACGGCGGCACGGTTGACCCGTTCTCCGGCCAGGCCGTGAGTACGAGCAACCCCTGCAACAACGACGCGGCCGAGACCGCTCGCCTGAACGCGGAGGTGGCGGCCCGCCGCTACACCGGCGTGCAGGACTACAGCGACTGGCGCGGGCGCCCGGCCGACCGCTACGCGGGCTTCTGGGACCCCAACGAGGCTGCCCCGACCAGCGGCATCTACAGCGGGTTCCCCCGCTACCCCGGCCTGATGGACCGGGCGCAGAAGCCGTTCGTCGCCCAGGGCTCCCGCGTCCCGTGGTTCACCGCGCGCGGGAACCACGACGGCCTGACGGCCGGCACTCTGGCCTCGACCAATGCCCTGATCGTGGGCCTGGCCACGAGCTGCCTGAAGATATTCCCGAGTCAGACGTTCGATCCGGCCAGCCAGCGGGGCAAGGACTACGGCGAGGTCGTCGGGTCGTTCACCGATCCGACCGTCCAGGCCCAGCTGCTCGGAGGAGCGATCAACGTTCCGCCCGACCCCAACCGCAAGGTGGTGACCAAGAAGGAGTACAAGGCGCTGCACGGCAGCGGCACCGCCCACGGCTACGGACTCGTCGACCCGGCGCAGAACCGCGCCTCGGGCGGCACGGCGAGCTATTACTCGTTCGTGCGCAGCGGCGTGCGGTTCATCGCCATGGACACGGTCGCCGAGGGCGGCGGCCCCGAGGGGAACATCGACGACCCGCAGTACCGCTGGATCGAGTCGGAGCTGCGCAAGGCCAAGGTGGCCCGGCAGCTGGTGGTCGTCTACGGCCACCACACGCTGGGGACCATGCGCAACACCAACGCGGATGAGAAGGCCGGGTCGTGCTCGGGCTCCTCGCCGCTCCCCGGCTGCGACGCGGACCCGCGCACGAGCACGCCGCTGCACCGGGGGCTCGTCGGGCCCAAGCCCATGCGTGACCTGCTCACGCGCTACCCGAACGTGGTGGCGCTGGTGGTGGGGCACAGCCACGAGAACCGCGTGACGCCGTACTTCCGCGGCGGGCGCGGGTTCTGGCAGCTCAACACCTCGGCGCACATCGACTGGCCGCAGCAGAGCCGCCAGGTGGAGATCATGGACAACCGCGACGGCTCGCTCTCGCTGTTCAGCCGCGTGCTCGACCAGTCCGGGCCGCTGCGCACGCCGGCGGCCGGGTCGAGCGCGGCGTCGTTCACCGAGACTGACCTCGCGGCCATCTCGCGACGCCTCTCGCTCAACGACCCGCAGATGGGCCAGGTCGGCAACCCGCGCGGGACGGCGCGCGACCGCAACGTGGAGCTGCTGATCCGCGACCCGCGCTAGTCAGGCGACGCGGGCGCGGTCCGCGTACACGTTGAGCCGCCCGCCGCGGGCGAACCCGCACAGGGTCAGCCCGCGGTCGGCGGCCAGCGTCACCGCCAGGGAGGTCGGCGCTCCCACCCCGACGAGGATGGGGGCGCCGGCCACCGCCGCCTTCTGCACGAGCTCGAAGGAGAGCCGGCCGCTGACGCACAGCACGCGGTCGTGCAGGGGCAGGCCGCCGTCCAGTAGCGCACGGCCGATCGCCTTGTCCATCGCGTTGTGGCGTCCCACGTCCTCGCGGGCGTGGAGCAGCTCGCCGGCCGCGTCGAACAGGCCCGTGGCGTGCAGGCCGCCGGTGCGCGCGAACTCCGGCTGCTCCAGGCGCTCGGGCAGGACGGCCAGCAGGGCGCGCGGGACTTGGGGCCCGTCCGGCAGGTCGGGCGCGTGTACCGCGACCTCCTCCAGCGCGCCCTTCCCGCACACGCCGCAGGAGGACGTGGTGTAGAAGCGGCGCACGCCAGGGTCGCGCTGCAGGGGCCCACGCACGTCGACCGCGTTGGCGTCCAGGGTGGGATGGAACCCCGGGGCGCCGTCCACCAGGCCCTCTCCGTACAGGAAGCCCGCGGCCAGCTCCTCGTCGTGGCCCGGCGTGCGCATGGTTACCGCCAGCGGGGCGCCGTCCACGCGGATCTCCAGGGGCTCCTCGACCGCGACCTCGTCAGCGACGCCCTCGCGGTCCAGGCGCGCGTGCATGCCCATCACCCGCATGGGGCGAACGATACGCTGGAACGCGATGGCCACCTACGACCTCATCGCCGACCTGCCGGTCGAGATCGAGTCCTACGGGCTGGAGCGGCGCGAGCAGCCGTTCGGCCCGCAGTTCACGCGGGTCACCACGGTCGTCACGATGCAGGGCCGCGGCCAGGACGGCGTCGGCGAGGATGTCATCTACGAGGCGGCCGAGCACGACGCGCTGCACGCCTTCGGGGCCGCGCTGCCGCTCGCCGGCTCCTACACGATGCGCTCGCTGGCGCAACGGCTGGACGAACTGGACCTGTTCCCCCAGCCGCCGGCCCGCGAGCCCTCGCGCAACTACCGCCGCTGGGCCTTCGAGAGCGCGGCGCTGGACCTCGCCCTGCGCCAGGCCGGCCAGCCCCTGCACGCGGTGCTGGAACGCGAGCCGCAGCCCCTGCGCTTCGTCGCCTCCACCCGCCTGGGCGACCCGCCCAGCGTGGAGCCCGTGCGTAAGCGCCGCGCCATCGACCCGACGCTGCGCTTCAAGCTGGACCCCGAGAACAACTGGACGTCGGAGTTCATCGACGAGCTGGCGGCGCTGGACTGCGTGGACACGCTGGACTTCAAGGGCTTCTACAAGGGGACCGTGGTCGAGGTGCGCACGGACCCGTGGCTGTACGAACGCTGCGCCACCGCGTTCCCCGGCGCCTGGCTGGAGGACCCGGACCTGTCCGTGCCCGAGGCCGACCAGGCGCTGGCGCCCCACCGCGACCGCATCACCTGGGACGCGCCGCTGCACTCCCTGGCCGACATCGAGGGCCTCCCCTTCCCGCCGCGGACCATCAACAGCAAGCCCTCGCGCTTCGGCCCCCTGTCGGAGCTGATGGCCGTCTACGACTGGTGCGCGGAGCGCGGCGTGGGCATCTACGGCGGGGGCCAGAGCGAGCTGGGCCCGGGGCGCGGGCAGATCCAGTACCTGGCCTCGCTGTTCCACCCCGACACGCCCAACGACGTGGCGCCCAGCGCCTACAACCTGCCCGACCCGCCGCCCGACCTGCCGGGCAGCCCGCTGGCGCCCGCGCCCAGCCCGACCGGCTTTCGCTGGGGCTAATCCCGCTGCAGGCGCCGGCGCAGGGCCGACCCGCCGCCCACCAGCGCCAGGCCGGCGAGTGCCACCAGCGCCACGTCCAGCCCGGTGGACGGCAGGCTGGGGCCGGTGGACGCGGTCGTGGTCGAGGTGCTCCCGGTCGTGCCGGTGCCGGTCGAGGCACTGCCCGTACCGCTGCCGGTGGCCGCGCCGCTCGGGCTCCCGGTGGAGGCGGCGCGCACGACGACGGTCGCGGTCATGTACGGGTGCGGGGTGCAGTGGTACTGGAATGTGCCCGCCTGGCTGAAGGTGTGCGTCGCGCTGGAGCCCTTGTCCAGCAGGCCGGTGTCGAAGGACCCGTCGTCGGCCGTGGCGCTGTGGGCGGTGCCGTCGCGGTTGGTCCAGCCGACGGCGTCGCCCACCGAGACGGTGATGGTCTTGGGGGCGAAGGCGAAGTTCTGGATCGTCACCCCGCCCGAGGCGGCGGCGCGGGCCGCGGGCGCCTCCGCGGCCACCGTCACGGGCTCGCGGGCGGCGCGCTTGGGCGTCGCCGCCGGCGCGGCCGGGGTGGTCTGGGCCGCGGGCGCCGGTGGCGGCGGCGGCACCTCGGTCGTGGTCGCGGTCGCGGCCTCGGTGGTCGTGGTGGCAGGCGCGGCCGCTGGCGGCGGGGGGTCCTCGGCGGCCCACAGCACGGCGGGGAGCCCGAGCAGGGCCAGGATTGCGTAGACGGCCGCGAGCGATCTCATATGGCGCAGGTGCTCCCCTCGCGGACTAGCGTACCGCCCGTCATGCTCCGTCCTCGCCGGATCCTGCTGCTCGCGCTGGCGACGTGCGCCCTCGGCGCCGCCCCGGCCCAGGCCGCTCCCGCCCCGCAGCGCGACTCCACGATCTCATCGTTCGATGGGACGCCCATCGCGCTCTCGTTCTTCCCGGCCGACGACCTGCGGCCCGGCCAGCGGGCGCCCACGGTGCTCTACGGCCCGGGCTGGAGCCAGAGCCGCCCGCAGGACAGCGGCAGCGAGACCGGCGGGGTCGAGGGGGCCTTCGGCTCCATCCCTGTGCGCGCGCTGCGGCGCAACGGCTACAACGTCCTGACCTGGGACCCCCGCGGCTACGGCCAGTCCGGTGGGACGGTGACCGTCGACGCGCCGGACAAGGAGGGGCGCGACGTGCAGGCGCTGATCACGTTCGCCTCCCGCCAGCCCGAGGCGCTGCTGGACGCGCCCGGGGATCCGCGCGCCGGGATGACCGGCGCCTCCTACGGCGGCGGGATCCAGCTCGTGGTCGCCGCCATCGACAACCGGCTGGACGCGATCGTCCCCGACATCGCCTGGCACTCGCTGGTGACCAGCCTCTACAAGGACCAGACGCTGAAGGGCGGGTGGGGCAGCGTGCTGACCGCCGCCGGGGTGCCCGCCTCGCGCAACCGCCTGGACCCGCACATCACCAGCGCGTTCTCCGAGGGTGTCGCCACCGGGCGCATCTCCGACGAGAACGTCGCCTGGTTCGCGTCCCGCGGGCCGGGGAAGCTGGTGGAGCGCATCCGCATTCCCACCTTCCTCACGCAGGGCACGGTGGACACGCTGTTCACGCTGGACGAGGCGGCGACCAACTACGCGATCCTGCGCCGCAACGGCGTCCCCACCAAGATGCTGTGGTTCTGCGGCGGCCACGGGGCCTGCCTGACCTCCGGCGGCGACCCGGCCCGCCTGCCCAACGCGGTGTTCGCCTGGCTGCGGCGCTGGCTCAAGCGCGACACCACGGCCGTAACCGGCCCGCGCTTCGAGTGGGTGGACCAGGCCGGCGGCGCGCACAGCGGCGCGGACTTCCCGCTGGCGCCCGCGCCCGGCCTCACGGCGACGGGCACCGGCATCCTGCCGCTGACGCCGGGCCCGGGCGAGGGCGCGGCCATCGCCTCCTCGCGGTCGACCAAGGCCGTGGACGTCGCCATCCCGGCGCCGGGCGCGCCCACCCATCTGGTCGGCCCGCCCCGCCTGACGCTGAGCTACACCGGCACCGCGGCGACCCCGTCGACCAAGCTCTACGCGCAGGTCGTGGACAGCGCCACGGGGATCGTCCTGGGCAACCAGGCCACGCCGGTCTCCGTGACGCTCGATGGCACCGCGCGCACGGTCACGCGGCCGCTGGAGATGGTGTCCGCCCTGGCCGGGCCGGGGTCCGGTTTCACGCTGCAGATCTTCGGGGCCAGCAGCCTCTACGACCTCCAGCGCACCGCCGGGTCGGTCACGCTGTCCAGCATCCGCGTGTCGGTGCCGGCCGTGGACCCGGCCAAGACGCCGCCCGGCTATCCCGGCCGGAACCCGGCCCGGGTGCGCCGCGCCGCCCTGCGCGTGGGGACCGTGGCCGGCCTTGCGGGCGCCCGTCCGCGCGCGCTGGCCGTCCGGGTCTCCACGATCGGCGGCCAGGTCCGCAACGTCGTCCTGACCGTGCGCGGCGCCCGCGGGCGCCTCGAGGGCCGCAGCCAGGCTCGGACCTTCGCCGGCAGCCGTCGCATCGTGGTCCGCCTGCGCCGGGTGCTCCCGGCCGGCCGCTACACCGTCACCGCGACGGGCCGGCGCACCGACGGCTCGCCGGTGCGCGCCGTCCGCGCCTGGACGAAGCGCGCGCGCTGACGTAGACGCGCGCCCGGCGCGCTGCGATAGTCCGTTCGAGGTGAAGAACGGGGATCAGCCGCTGGCGCCGCACCTGGACGTCCAGGTGCAGTGCCCGGCGGACGCCAAGCGAGTCCTCGTCCTGCGCGGCGAGCTGGACCTGGCCACCGTCGGGCGCCTGCGCGCGGCGCTCGCCCCGCTGGCCGAGGACCCCGCGGTGGAACTGGTCGTCGTGGACCTGGTCGAGGTGACCTTCATCGACTCCACCGGCCTGATGACGCTGCTCAACGCGCTGCGCCGCCTCGTGCGCCGCGGCGCCCGGCTCGTGCTGGCGTGCAGCAACCCGACCGTGCTGCGGCTGTTCGAGGCCACCCGGACCGACGCCACCTTCGAGATCGTCGCCACCCGGGAGCAGGCGCTGGCCTAGCGCCCGCTCCTAGCGGTTGCGCAGGATGGGGACGACCAGCCGCACGTAGGGACGCGGCGGCGTGGGGTCGTAGACGCGGCGCGTGTCGAACTGCAGGCGCCACTCGCCCGGTCCGGCCCGGAAGGGGAAGATCCTCTGCAGCGGCGTGGAGACCGTCCCGCACGGCCCCGCGGTGCGGCCGAGCACAACGGTCTTCTTCAGCCGCCGGTTGGGCTGGACGTAGTGCAGGTAGACCGTCTTGCCGCGCCCGAAGTCGAAGGCGTAGAAGCGCACCCGCAGCGTGGCCGGATCGCCGGTGTCCGGGCGGTAGTCGGCGCCGAAGATCGTGGAGCGAAAGCGCGCGGAGGCCCGGCGCACCCCGTCGGTCACGGTCAGCAGGAAGGTCCGCTCGCCCGGGCGTCCGCGCGCCGGCACCGGGGCGCGGAAGCTGCCCGACAGGTCCCCGAAGGAGGAGACGCGCCCGGCGGCCACCTGCCGGCCCTGCACGTAGACGGTGTAGCGGGCGCCGCGCCGGAACTCGGTCCCCACGTAGTCGACCGGCGCTCGCGACGAGTAGCAGGCCTGAGGCGTGGAGACCGTGGCCGCCGGCGCGCTCGCGGGCACGAGCAGGGCGGCGAGCAGCCCGGCGAGCGCCGCGCTGCGCGCCGTCACTTACCGGCGAGCGCGCGGTCGATCTTGGAGCCCGCGGCCGTGAGGCGCTGGCGGTATTCGCCGTCCAGCTTTCGCTGGTAGGCCGTGAAGGTCTGGCGGAAGCGCACCCGGTCCCCGGCGCGGGCGGCCTCGATGGACGGCTGCACGCCCGAGGCGATCTGCCGCAGCACCTGCTCGAGCTCGCTCTGGCCCTCGGCCGCCGCGGGCGGCGGGCTGAGCTTGGCCAGGCTGTCGGCCGCCTTCTCGACGCTCGTCTTGAAGGCCTCCAGCGCGCGGGCCAGGTCGGCCGGGGACTTGCTCGTCCGGGCCGAGGCCCCGAGCGCGGAGCCGGCCGCGCCGACCGAGCCCAGCACGGCCTGCACCTGGAGCTTGTAGCCCGTGAACTGAGCGTTCGTGGTGCTGGTGGTGGCCGTGGTCGGCGTGGTCGCGCTGCTGCTCTTCTTGGAGTCCCCGCAGCCGGCGACGACGAGCGCCAGGACGGCGGCGAGGGGGAGCAGGCGGCGCAGCATGCGCGGCACTGTACCGATCCGGAGGTCAGCCTGAAGCCAAGGGGTCCGGCGCCCCCAGCTGCGACATGTCGGGGGCCTCGTACGCCGCCCCCGGCTTGCCCCCCAGGGCGAGGAGCCGCACGCCCTGGTCTCCCGGCAGAACCTTGCGCTTGGTGCCCGGCGCCACGCGCAGGAGCGTCTCCGGGTCGATCGCGACGCGCTCGCCCTCGATGTCCACCTCGGCCGAGCCGCGCAGGACCACGTAGACCTCCTCCTGCCCGTCGTGCGAATGGTCGTGCTCGGGGTGGCGGTCGTTGTTGGGCGGCATATCGATGATCTGCATGCCGAACGAGGTCACTCCCAGCTCGGCGCGCGCCCGCTTGAACGCCCCGCCGAAGACCGCCTCGATGTCATCGATGCGCTTGACCGTGTAGTCCGCCATCCGCCCACCTCCGTTGCGATTTGCTACGAGCCTAGCCGAGTCTCGGTGTCTCGTGCGTCGCGCAGGGCGAGGACGGTGAGCTGCCGGGCGTCGATGAGGCGCAGCAGCGCGTCGACGATCCGCGGCTCGAATTGCGTGCCCGAGCAGCGGCGCAGCTCCGCGACCGCGTCGGCGACGTCCATCCCCGGACGGTACGGCCGGTCGGAGGTCATGGCCTCGAAGGAGTCGGCCACGAAGATGATGCGGGCCTCGAGCGGGATCGCGTCCCCGGCCAGGCGGTCGGGGTAGCCGGCGCCGTCCAGGCGCTCGTGGTGGTGGCGCACCCAGCTGGCCTCGCGCGGGAGCCCGGCGTGCAGGAGCATCGTCGCGCCCACGGCCGAGTGCAGCTTGATCTCGTCGTACTCGGCGTCGGTGAGGGGCCCGGGCTTGGTGAGGATGCCCTCGCTCACCACCACCTTGCCGATGTCGTGCAGCAGCGCGGCGCGGCGCAGGGCGACCACGCGCTCGCGGTCCAGGCCCAGGGCCTGGCCGAGCGCCACGGCGTAGGCCGCCACGTTCTCGGAGTGGTCGCGCGTGTGCAGGTGGCTGTCGTCGATCGTGGAGACCAGCTCGTAGAGGTGGGCGATCGACCGCTCGCGCTCGCCGGTGTCCTCGTCCACCACGACCTCGCTGGCCACGGCGCACATGTCCTTGCCGTGGCGCTTAGCCCAGTACAGCGCGGCGTCGGCCCGGCGCTCGAGCTCGTCGCGCTTGGTCGTGTCCTGGGGACACGTGGCGACGCCCCCGCTGACCGTCACGCGCCGGCCGGGAAGGATCCCGTGGCGCGCGATGGCCGTGCGGATACGCTCGGCCACCAGCAGCCCGTCCAGCTGGCCGGTCTCGGGCATCAGCAGCGCGAACTCCTCGCCGCCGATCCGCGCGAAGGAATCCGTGGGGCGCACGAGGCCCTCGGCCACGCGGCCGATGGCCCGCAGGACGTCGTCGCCCGCGGCGTGCCCGTGGCGGTCGTTGATGAGCTTGAACCCGTCCACGTCGAAGACGGCCAGGGAGACCGGCGAGCCGTAGCGCTCGGTGCGGGCCACCTCCTTCTCCAGCGCCTCGAAGAAGAAGCGGCGGTTGTAGAGGCCGGTCAGCGGGTCGCGGATGGCCAGCTCGAGCTTCTCGCGGTAGTCGCGCGCGTTCTGGAGCGCCACGGCGAGCTCGTCGACCAGGAGGCCCAGGAGGTCCAGCTGGCGAGCCTTGAACGGGTCGGCGGCGCGGCGCAGGAGCGTCACATGGCCGATGCGGTTGCCGCGGGCGCTGAGGACGATGCGTACCACCTGGCGCCCTCCCCGCTCGTGGATCTCGCGGTCCTCCTGCGGTGCCGCGAGCCCGGACGCCCAGGCCTGCTCGTCCTGCCAGGCGCCGGCCACGGCGCGCAGCTCGGGGCCGCCGGGCCCGTCGGTGTGCAGCGCGGAGCTGCCCGCCCGGGCCGCGAGGTGCAGGACGCCCAGGGCCTGCTCGATGATCGGCGCCTCCTCCAGCGTCTGGGTCATCGTGGTGGCCAGGCCGGTCAGGGCCTCGAGCTCCTCGTTGCGGCGCATGGCCTCGGTGCTCAGGGCGCGCTCGCGCGTGACCGCGCGGCGATTGTCGACCAGCAGCCAGGCCTGGCGGCCGAAGGCGAGGATCAGCTCGACCAGGAAGAAGGCGCCGAAGAAGATCATCGCCCCCCGGTCGAAGAGGCCGCCCAGCCAGAGGCCCAGCGCGATCGCCGGGAAGCTGAGGATGGCCAGCAGCGGCAGGACCACGCGGCCCAGCAGCCAGTTGCGCCCGCCCCACTCGACGCCCTCGACGTCGCCGGGGTGCGGCGTGTCGCCGTCGGCGGCCAGCGCGAGCATGAACGCGGCGACGCCCCACAGCAGGCCGGTCAGCGGGCCGGCGAGGTCGAGCGCCACGAGGGCGTCGCCGCCCGCGGCGGCCGCGGCCGCTCCCACCAGGGCCCAGCCCACCCGGCGCGAGCGCGAGCCGTCGCGGGCAAGGGTGGCGACGATGGCGACGATCAGGGCCAGCAGGTCCACGAGGAACACGCCGGTGAGTACGGCTCCGGAGTGGCCGAAGCCGGGAATGGCCACGAACCAGGTGCTGCCGGCGGCGACCAGCAGCGCCAGGAGCAGGGCGTCGACCATCCGCTCCATGCGCACGCCCACGATCGAGTGGGCCGCGAGCCCGACCATGGCCGCGAGCAGCGCGAGGGAGCCCAGGGCGCCGAGGTAGAAGGCCGGGTCCGGGGAGGTGTGGGCGAAGGCGGTGCCCACGGCCACGACCGACGCGACCGCCACCAGCCCGCAGCACACCGCGAGGACGATCCACGACCCGCGCCGGCCGGGGTTGCGCCGCGCGGCGGCCACGCTGCGACCGCCCGCGAAGATGGTGAGGACGAGGGGCACGAGGAAGGCGAGGTCGCCGACGGCGATGCCGACCAGCGGCAGCACCATGGGCAGCGCGACCAGGCCCGCGAACAGGGCGGTCACGTCGCGATCGCGCGAGGGCGGCACGAACTCCTCCTCGGGCTCGGCGTCGCCCGAGCGGCGCAGCTCGTCGGGCGTGGAGGCGCGCAGCGTGCAGCCGCAGGACTCGCAGGCCGGCTCGAGCAGGGTCGCGGAGGCTCCTGGACGGCTCCAGCCGCAGAAGACGCAGTGATGCACGTATTCCATGCCAGGAACCTGATCGGCTTGTGCGCATTCCGGCTTGAGCGGCCTGCGCTCTAGAGTCCCCGCATGCTGCGCGAGGAAGCCCAGGGCGAGGCCGATCGGCGCAATCGCGAGGATCCGGACCGGGCGCGCTACGAGTTCTATCCCTTCGACGAGAGCGCCGGGATGTCCGCGGACGCCTGGGACGTGGCCGCCCGGCTGCGCCAGGGGCCGAGCACCGACCGCCCGGCCACGGCGGCGGCGGCGGCGGGACGCCATGCGCCCCCGGCCTACGAGGACGCGACCGCCGTGTACGAGGAGGCGCCGGTCGCCTACGACGAGACGGCGGTCTACTCCGAGCCGCCCCCGGCGCGTTATGCCGAGCCGGAGCCCGAGCCCGAGGCCGACGACCACCACGACGACAACCGTCCGGGCTTCTTCGTGCGCGCGGTGGGCGCGGTGGTGATGCTCGTGGGGCTGGTGTGGATCGTGCTGGTCGTCGCGCTCGCGGTGCTGCTGAAGCCCGAGGGGACCACCAGCTACATCGTCTACGCCCTGGCCGGCAGCCTGGGCCTGCTGGCCATCGGGCTGGGCGTCGCGATCCGCCGCTCCTGACCGCGGGGCCGCCCGGAGGCGTACGGACCGGGCCCTATGCTGCCTGCGCCCATGACGGTCACCCCCCGCTACCTCCAGCCCGCCTCGCGCAGCCGCCGCCCTCCGCCGCGGCGCATCCCGCGCCGGCTGGCGCTCGCCGCCGCCGTCCTGGCCGCCGCCGGGGGCCTGTTCGTGTTCTGGGTGATGGGCCAGCACGACGACCAGCGGGCGCGCCGCACCGTCGAGCGCTTCGCCCAGGCCTGGGAGCGCTTCGACTACCAGGCGATGTACGGCGAGCTGGACGCGGCCTCGCGCGCGCGGGTGTCGCGGCTGTCCTTCGCCCGCGCCTACCAGCGCGCCGCCGCCACGGCCACCACAACCTCCATCGACGCCGGGCGCCCGCGCAAGCGCGGCAACGCCTGGCAGCTGCCGGTGACGGTTCGCACCCGGGTCTTCGGCCTCGTGCACGCGGACGTGGTCGTGCCGGTGGGCGGCGACCCGCCCCGCATCGCCTGGAACGCGGACATGGCCTTCCCCGGACTGCGCGACGGGCGCCCGCTGCGCCGGACGACCCAGGCGCCGCGGCGCGCGCGGCTGCTGGCGCGCGACGGCCGCGTGCTCGCGCGCGCCGACGGCACGCAGACGGACCTGGGCGCCTCCGTCGGGATCACCGGCGACGTGGGGACGCCGACCCCGGAGCTGCGCGCCGAGCTGGACGCGGCCGGCTTCCCGGCCGACTCGCGCATCGGCGTGTCGGGGATCCAGCGCGCGCTCGACGCGCGCCTGCGTGGCACTCCGGGCGGCACGCTGCTCGCCGGCTCTCAGGTCCTGGGTCGCAGCCGCCCGCGATCGGCGGCTGCCGTGCGGTCCTCGATCGACCCGAAGGTCTCACAGGCCGCGCAGGGCGCGCTCGCGGGCCGGTTGGGCAGCGTCACCGCCATCCACCCGCTGACCGGCGAGGTGCTGGGCCTGGCGGGCATCGCGCTGGACGGTGCCCAGCCCCCCGGGTCCACGATGAAGATCATCACCGTCAGCGCCGCGCTGGAGGCGGGCAAGGTGAAGGTCGCCGACACGTTCCCGGTGCTCACCGGCGCCAACGCCGGCGGGCGCTACATCTCCAACGCGCACGGCGAGGCCTGCGGCGGCGACCTGACGCAGTCGTTCTCGAAGTCCTGCAACTCGGTGTTCGCGCCCCTGGGCGCCAGGGTGGGCGGCCGCGCGCTGGTGGCGATGGCCGAGCGCTTCGGGTTCAACCAGCGCACCGGCGTCCCGGGCGCGACGCCGGCCTCGATCCCGACCGAGCTGACCTCGGTGGAGACGGGCGCGTCGGCGATCGGCCAGGACCGCGTCCTGGCCACCTCGCTGAACATGGCGGTGGTCGCGGCCACGATCGCCAACGGCGGCCGCCGGCCGCTGCTGACCCTGCTCGCGGGCGGGCGCCCGCGCAGCGTGCCCGCCACCACGCGGCGGGTGGCCGCCACCGTGACGAAGCTGATGGAGGCGGTGGTCAACGGCTCGGGCGCCACCGGCAACGCCGCGCAGATCGGCGGCGTGCGGGTGGCCGGGAAGACCGGGACGGCGGAGCTCGGCGGCGGCCAGCCCGACGACGCCTGGTTCGTCGCCTTCGCCCCCGCCCACCGGCCGCGGGTCGCCGTGGGCGTGCTGGTGGTGCACGGCGGCGCGGGGGGAGACACGGCGGCGCCCATCGCGCGCGAGGTGCTCAAAGCCGGGCTCTAGCCCGGCAGGCCCTGCGCGGCGGCGGCCGTGGACAGGGCGGCGACGGCCTCGGCCGGCTCGTCGCAGACGGTGATCAGCTCGAGGTCCTCGGTGGACACCATTCCCTCGGCCAGCAGGCGCTCGCGGATCCAGGCCAGCAGGCCCGCCCAGTGGTCGGAGCCCATCAGCGCGACCGCGAAGTGCACCGCCTTGCCGGTCTGCATCAGCGTCAGCGCCTCGAACAGCTCGTCCAGCGTCCCGAAGCCGCCGGGGAGGACGACGAACCCCACCGAGTAGCGCACGAACATGACCTTGCGCGCGAAGAAGTAGTGGAAGGTCAGGGGAAGGTCGACGTAGGGGTTCATCGCCTGCTCGAAGGGCAGCTCGACGTTGCACCCGACCGACCGCGTACCGGCCTCCCGCGCGCCGCGGTTGGCCGCCTCCATCAGCCCCGGTCCGCCGCCGGTGATCACCGCGAAGCCGGCCTCCCCCAGCGCGCGCCCGACCGCGCGGGCCTGCTCGTAGCGCGGGTGGCCCTCGGGGACGCGGGCCGACCCGAACACCGACACGGCCGAGCCCAGCCCGGACAGAGCCGCGAAGCCCATCTCCAGCTCGGCCCGCATGCGCTGCACGCGCGCGGCGTCGGTCAGCTCCGTGGCGACGACCGGGCTCTCGGCGGCCAGGAGCTCCTCGTCGGCGGTGGCCGCGCGCTCGGGGATCGGCATGCCCCGCAGGTTACGAGGCGATGCGGCCCGCGCGGCGGTCGTGCACGAACTCCAGCAGCACGTCCAGCAGGCCGGCGGTGGCCACGTCGGGATCGACGTAGCGGTCGGCGGCCAGGCCGCGGGCGACCACCGTGCGGGGGCGGTCGTCCTGGAGCGCCACGGCGAGCAGCCCCGCCCGCGGCGCGACCGCGCGCAGCCGGCCCACCAGCTTGGCGCCGTCCAGGCCGGGCCGGGCGGCCTCCACGAGGATCACGTCCGGCTGGCGCGCGGCGGCGGCGCGGATGCCGGACTCGTCGGCGGCGCCGGCCCCCACCACCTCGACGTCGGCGGAAGGGGCGAGCGCGGCAGCGAAGAGCCGGCGGCGTGCGCCGTCGTCGATGCACAGGAGGATCCGCGTTGCGTCCATGCTCATGAGACCCGCATGACAAAGGTTCTCAAATCACGCCTTTGAATGACAGGGCCGATCTCGAGGGCACGCGGACCGAGGGTAGAGTTGAAGTCCATGGGGCAGCCGCTCGAGCTCATCCTGGCCCGCAACCTCATGTCCTCGATCTCCACGCCCGCGGTGCTCGTGGACTCCGACGGAGTGCTGGTCTTCTACAACGAGGCCGCGGCCACGCTCCTGGGCCAGCGCTTCGAGGAGGCGGGCAAGATGCCCTGGGAGGAGTGGGGCTCGCGCTTCGGGCCCTACGACCAGGACGGCGCGCCGATCCCGTTCGAGGAGCTGCCGCTGACCATCGCCCTGCGCGACGGCTGCCCCGCCCACCACAGCGCGGTGATCGGCGGCACCGGCGGCGAGCGCTACCCGGTGGAGGTCAGCGCGATGCCGCTGGTGAGCACCCAGGGCGGGTTCCGCGGGGCGATGGCCTTCTTCTGGAGGAACGGATCGTGAAGGTGAAGGTGTGGGGCGCGCGCGGCTCGGTGCCCTCCCCCGGTCCCGAGACCACGCGCTACGGCGGTAACACGTCCTGCCTGCAGGTCACGCTCCAGGACGGGTCGGTGATCGTGCTGGACGCCGGCACCGGCATCCGCAACCTCGGCCTCACGCTGGCGGGGCCGGCCCCGCGCATCCACATCCTGCTCACCCACCTGCACCTGGACCACATCCAGGGCCTGATGTTCTTCGCGCCCGCCTTCCGTCCCCGCACGGAGATCGTGGTCTGGGGACCGCAGTCCCCGGAGGCCTCGCTGCAGGACCGGATCGCCCGCTACATCTCCGCGCCGCTGTCCCCGGTGGAGATGCGCGAGCTGCCGTGCGACGTCTCCTTCCTGGACGCGCCCACGGTCGACTGGGAGATCGGCTCGGCCCGGGTGCAGGCTGCATCGGTGACCCATCGCGGGCCGACGCTGGGCTACCGGATCACGGAGGGGGACACGTCCCTCTGCTACATCCCCGACCACGAGCCCGGCCTGGGCGCGGACCTGGCGCAGGTGGGACCGGAGTGGA
>JAWVFR010000035.1:0-14201 GCA_033855845.1 Solirubrobacteraceae bacterium | reverse complement strand
GCCGTGGCGGCGACGCCGTGGTGCTGCGCGACGAGGGTGACGATGTCGCGCATGATGCGGTTGAGGTCGAAGTCCTTGGGGGTGTAGACGGCGGCGACCCCGGCGTCGCGCAGGACGGCCGCGTCGGCCTCGGGGATGATCCCGCCCACCACCACGGGCGCGTCGACCCCGGCGTCGCGCAGGGCGTCCAGGACCGAGGGGATCAGCTCGCGGTGCGAGCCGGAGAGGATGGAGAGGCCGATGACGTGGACCCCCTCCTGCAGCGCGGAGGACGCGATCTGCGACGGGGTCAGGCGGATGCCCTCGTAGACGACCTCCATCCCGGCGTCGCGCCCGCGGACCGCGATCTGCTCGGCGCCGTTGGAGTGGCCGTCCAGCCCCGGCTTGCCCACCAGCACCTTCAGCCGCCGGCCCAGGGCATCGGACACGCGGTCGACCTCCTCGCGCAGCGCCTCGAGCTCCTCGGTCCCACCGCCCGCCGCGGCGTCGCCCACGCCCGTGGGGGCGCGGTAGTCGCCGAAGGAGTCGCGCAGAGCCTGCGCCCATTCGCCGGTGGTCACGCCCGCGTGGGCGGCGGCGATCGACGCGGGCATGATGTTCTGCGAGTCGTCGGCGGCCACGCGGCGCAGCTGCGCCAGCGCCGCCTGCGCCGCCGCGTCGTCGCGCTGCGCGCGCCACTGCGCCAGGGCCTCGATCTGGTGGGCCTCGACCGCCGGGTCCACCACCAGGATGCCGCCCTCGGCGTCGGCGGTCAGCGGCGACTCCTCGGTCTCCGCGAAGCGGTTGATCCCCACCACGACCTGCTCGCCCGCCTCGATGCGGCGCATGCGCTCGCGGTGCGAGGAGACCAGCGCGGACTTCATGTAGCCCACCGCCTGGACGGCGCCGCCGTGGCGCGCGACCTGGTCCATCTCCTCGCGCGCGCCGGCGACCAACTCCTCCACCAGTCCCTCCATCACCTTGGAGCCCTCGAAGATGTCGGGATAGTCGAGCAGGTCGGTCTCGAAGGCCAGCACCTGCTGCATGCGCAGCGACCACTGCTGGTCCCACGGCCGCGGCAGCCCCAGGGCCTCGTTCCAGGCCGGGAGCTGGATCGCCCGGGCGCGCGCCGAGCGGCCCATGGTCACGGCCAGCGCCTCGAGCACGATGCGCTGCACGTTGTTCTCGGGCTGGGCCTCGGTGAGGCCGAGCGAGTTGACCTGCACGCCGTAGCGGAAGCGCCGCAGCTTGGGGTCCTCGACGCCGTAGCGCTCGCGGCCCAGCTCGTCCCACAGCAGGGACATGGCGCGCAGCTTCGCGTGCTCCTCCACGAAGCGCACGCCCGCGTTGACGAAGAAGGAGATGCGGCCGAAGACCGTGGGCATGAGCGACTCGTCGACGCGCTCCCGGACCGCGTCCAGCACGGCGATCGCGTTGGCCATCGCGTAGGCGATCTCCTGGACCGGCGTCGCCCCGGCCTCCTGCAGGTGGTAGGAGCAGACGTTGATCGGGTTCCAGCGCGGGACGTGCTCGACCGTGTACGCGACGACGTCCGCGATCAGCCGCATCGAGGGGCCCGGGGGGAAGGCGTAGGTGCCCCGCGAGAGGTACTCCTTGAGGATGTCGTTCTGCGTGGTCCCCGACAGCTTGGTCGGGTCGATCCCGTTCTCCTCGCCGGTCGCGACGTAGAGCGCCAGCAGCCAGGCCGCGGTGGCGTTGATCGTCATCGACGTGTTCATCTCGTCCAGCGGGATGCCGTCCAGCAGGGCGTGCATGTCGCCCTTGTGGGAGATGGAGACGCCGACCTTGCCCACCTCGCCGCGGGCCAGCTCGTGGTCGGGGTCGTAGCCGGTCTGCGTGGGCAGGTCGAACGCGATCGAGAGACCGGTCTGGCCCTTGGCCAGGTTGCGCCGGTAGAGCTCGTTCGACGCCTTGGCCGTGGAGTGGCCGGCGTACGTCCGCATCATCCACGGACGGTCGGGCTCGGGGAGGCGGTGCTCGCTCACCCGAGGAATCGTATCGGGGGCCTACTTATCGGGGTCCGGCTTCGACGGGGCGCCGGCCAGCACGTTCAGTGCGCGGTGGCGGTGGGCCTCGAGGCGCGTCCAGCGCTCTCGGGCGCGGGCCAGGCGCTGCCCGTCGGGCTTGTAGAAGCGCCGCGCCCAGGGTGAGTGGGGCTTGGCCAGGCGGATCGCCCCGATCACCGCGACCGGCGGGAGGAACAGCCCGATCAACCCCATCCACGGCTTGCCCTTGAGGATGGACAGCGTGGCCCACACGAGGTTGAAGCCGACCCCGACCGCCACGGCGGTCACCGAGCCCTGGGCGTTCTCGACGTCCCACGGCGCCGCGCCGGCCACCACCATCCCGCCGAACACCAGGGCGATCACCACCGCGTCCACCGAGGAGCGTCCCTCCTGGGTCCAGTAGACGTCCTGGAGGTGCACCCACAGCGCGAACTCGTCCAGCGTGAGCCCGGCGCCGACGCCGAACAGCACGGCCAGGATCTCCATGAACGGGCTGGGCGGCTGCAGCGCGAAGCCGAGGAAGCCGGTGAGCAGGATCAGGCAGATCCCCCAGACCAGGTGATGGATGTGCAGGCCGCTCTTGGTCTGGACGTTGCCCGGCCACCAGGACACCTGCGCGCGGATCATCCGGGCGCTGGTGCGGATGAACAGCCACGACCCCAGGAAGCCGGCCAGCAGCAGGAACCCCGCCCGCTGGCCGTCGCTGCCGAGGAACTGCGTGGGGAACTGGAAGTCGAGGTCCACGGCGGCGTCATGGTAGGTGTTCACCTCGATGCCTTCCCCGATGCGTCCGATCGACGTCCGCCACCTGGGCCGCGAGCGCGTCATCTGCTGCTGGCAGGTGGGCGACCTGCTGATCGACCCCGGCCCCGAGTCGTCGCTGGACACGCTGGTGGACGCGCTGGGCGGCGAGGCGCCGCGGGCGCTGCTGCTGACGCACATCCATCTCGACCACGCCGGGGCCACGGGCGCCATCGTCCGCCGCTGGCCGCACGTCGAGGTGTACGTCCACGAGCGCGGGGCGCGGCACCTGGCGAACCCGTCCAAGCTGGTGGCCAGCGCCGGGCGCCTGTACGGCGACCGGATGCAGGAGCTGTGGGGGGAGATCGTCCCGGTGCCGCAGGAGAACCTGCGCCCGCTGGCCGGCGGCGAGACGGTGGACGGGTTCCGCGTCGCCTACACCCCCGGCCACGCCTCCCACCACGTCAGCTACCTGCACGAGGACAGCGGCCGCGCCTTCGCCGGCGACGTGGCCGGGGTGCAGATCCGGCCCGGCGGCATCGTGCTCCCGCCCACGCCGCCGCCCGACATCGACCTCGAGGCCTGGAACGACTCGCTGTCGCTGCTGGCGGAGTGGAAGCCGGAGTCCCTGGCGATCACCCACTTCGGCGCGATCGAGCAGCCGTTCGAGCATCTCGCGGTAATGCGCGACCGGCTCGCGGCGTGGGCCACGCTGGCCCGGGAGCTGGACGCCGGGGCCTTCGAGGCGCACATCCGCGCGGAGGTGGAGGCCGTCTCGTCGCCCGCGGACGCGGCCACGTACCTCCAGGCGGTTCCGCCGGAGCAGCAGTGGTTCGGGCTGGACCGCTACTGGCGCATGAAAGACTCCCGGTAGGCGGGGCCGGGCCCCAGAGGCGAGAGGAGAGGGATGAGCGAGTTCGACGAGGCGCGGCGGGGAGTCCTGCGCGCGGTGTGCGACACGGTGGTGCCGTCCATCGAGCGCGATCCCGACCCGCACGGCCTGTGGGCGCGCAGCGCGTCGGACCTCGGCGTCCCGCCGGTGGCCGAGGAAACCCTGCTGGGCCTCCCGCCCGAGCAGCGCGACGGGCTCATCGAGCTGCTGGACGGCCTCGGCGCGCAGGGCTTCGAGCGCCTCTCCCTGGCCTCGCGCGAGCAGATCCTGCGCAACGTGTCGATGCTCGGCCCGCAGGCCGCCGCCGGCGTCGGCGCCCTGATCTCCCTCAGCCTCTTCCTGGCCTACGGCGCCCCCGACCCGGCGACCGGGCAGAACCCGATGTGGCAGGCGTTCGGCTACCCCGGGCCGATCTCGGCGCCGCCCGACACGCCCAAGCCGATCGTCCCGCTCGTGCCCGAGAGCGACACGCTGGAGCTGGAGGCCGACGTGTGCGTGGTCGGCTCCGGCGCGGGCGGCGGCGTGATCGCGGCCAAGCTCGCCCAGGCCGGGGCGAAGGTCGTCGTCCTGGAGGCCGGCGGCTACTACGACGACGCGGACTTCAACCAGCTGGAGCTGCCCGCCTACCAGACGCTCTACTGGCGCGGCGGCCCCACGACCACGGCGGACCTGAACGTCACGCTCCAGGCCGGCTCGGCGCTGGGCGGGGGGACGGTGGTCAACTGGACCAACTGCCTGCGCACCAAGCCCTGGGTCCGCGACGAGTGGGCGCGGGAGGGCCTGGAGGACGTGGGCGGCCCCGACTTCGAGCGTCACCTGGACTCGGTCTGGGGGCGGCTGGGCGTGACCGACGCCTGCTCGGACCTCAACGGGCCCCAGCAGCGGATGCGCGAGGGCGCCGAGCGCCTGGGCTGGTCCTTCGCCACCATCACGCGCAACTCCGACCCCGAGCTCTACAGCCCCGAGACGGCGGCCTACATGGGCTTCGGCGACCAGTCCGGGGCCAAGCGCTCGACGGCCAAGACCTACCTGGTCGACGCGGCCGCGGACGGCGCCGAGATCCTGGTCCGGACGTGGGCGGACCGCGTCCTGATCGAGGGCGGGCGCGCGGCCGGCGTGGAGGCGACCTACGCCGATCCGGAAAGCGGGCGCAACGCCCGCGTCACCGTGCGGGCGCCGCACGTCGTGGTGGCGGCCGGGGCGCTGGAGTCGCCGGCGCTGCTGCTGCGCTCGGGGATCGGCGGCCCGGCTGTGGGCCACAACCTGCACCTGCATCCCTGCACGGCCACCTTCGGCGTCTACGCCGAGGACCAGCGGGCCTGGTGGGGCGCGCCGCAGGCCGGCCTGGTGGACGAGTTCGCCGACGCGGAGGACGGCCACGGGTTCCTGATCGAGAGCGCGCAGTACGCGCCGGGGCTGATCGGCTCCGCCCTGCCCTTCACCGGCGCGCGCCAGCACAAGGCGCTGATGGAGGAGGCCCGCTTCGGCGCGACCTTCATCGGCCTGGTGCGCGACCGCGGCGGCGGGCAGATCCAGGTCGACGCCGCCGGCCAGGCCGTCCCCACCTACGCGCTGACCGACGAGCTCGACGTGCGCAACACGCACCGCGCGCTGGACGCGCAGGTGCGCCTGCACGAGGCCGCCGGGGCGCGGGAGATCGTGGGCATGGCCGCCGGACTGCCGCGCTGGCGCCGGGGCGACGACCTGGGCGCGTTCGTCGCGCGGCTGCAGCGGATCCCGCTGCGCTTCGGGGGCCACCGCCTGTTCGCCGCCCACCAGATGGGGACCGCGCGCATGGGCGCCGACCCGGCCACCAGCGTGGCCGACCCCCACGGACAGCTGCACGACACCCCGGGCGTGTGGGTGGGCGACGCGAGCGCCTTCCCGTCCGCCTCGGGGACCAACCCGATGATCTCGATCATGGCGCTCGCCCACCGCACCGCCGAGGCGATCGCCGCCGCGGCCGGGGCCAAGCCCGCCGCCGAAACCGCCACGACCCGCTAGCGAGGAGACCACATGGCCACCACCGAACAGTCAGCGATCGTCCGCGACAAGCTCTACATCGGGGGTGAGTGGGTCGACCCGTCCGGCGACGAGACGATCGACGTCGTCAACTCCACCACCGAGGAGACGATGGGCCGCATCCCGGCCGGCACGCCGCAGGACGTGGACCGCGCCGTGTCCGCCGCGCGCGAGGCGTTCGAGACCTGGTCGCAGGTCCCGCGCGAGCAGCGCGCCGCCCTGCTGGAGGCCATCGCCGCCGCGCTCAGCGCACGCTCGGACGAGATCGCGGCCCTGGTGTCGCAGGAGCTGGGCATGCCGCTCGCCCTGTCCAAGGCGATCCAGGCCGGGCTGCCCACGATGTCCTTCGCCTCCATGCCGTCGCTGATGGAGCAGGTCGTGTGGGAGGAGGAGATCGGCAACTCGCTCGTGGTGCGCGAGCCCGCCGGCGTGGTCGGCGCCATCACTCCGTGGAACTACCCGCTGCACCAGATTTGCGCCAAGGTCGCGCCCGCCCTGGCCGCGGGGTGCACCGTGGTGCTCAAGCCCAGCGAGGTCGTCCCCCTCAACGCGTTCATCCTGGCCGAGGTCATGGACGAGGTCGGCGCGCCGGCCGGCATCTTCAACCTGGTGACCGGGACCGGCCCGGAGGTGGGCGAGGCGATCGTGTCCCACGAGGGCGTGGACATGGTGTCCTTCACCGGCTCCACGCGGGCCGGGCGCCGGGTCAGCGAGCTGGCCTCCGCGCGGGTCAAGCCGGTGGCGCTGGAACTGGGCGGCAAGTCGCCCAACGTCATCCTCGACGACGCCGACCTCCAGGCCGCGGTCACCGACGGCGTGGCCAAGTGCTTCCTGAACTCCGGGCAGACGTGCAGCGCGCTGACCCGCATGCTGGTCCCGCGCGAGCGTCTGGAGGAGGCCGAGCAGATCGCCGCCGCGGTGGCCGAGCAGTTCACCCCGGGCGACCCGTTCGAGCCGACCACTCGCCTGGGCCCGCTGGTATCCGACGCCCAGCGCGAGCGGGTGCGCGGCTACATTCGCACCGGCGAGGAGGAGGGAGCGCGCCTGGTGACCGGCGGCGAGGAGCCGCCCGAGGGCCTGGAGCGCGGGTTCTTCGTGCGCCCCACCGTGTTCTCCGACGTGCGGTCCGACATGCGGATCGCCCAGGAAGAGATCTTCGGCCCGGTGCTGGCGATCATGCCCTACGAGGACGAGGAGGAGGCCGTGCGCATCGCCAACGACAGCGAGTACGGCCTGGCGGGCGGCGTGTGGTCGGCTGACGAGGAGCGCGCGAAGCGCGTGGCGCGGCGCATCCGCACCGGCCAGGTCGAGATCAACGGAGCCACGTTCAACCCGCTGGCGCCGTTCGGAGGGCTCAAGCAGTCGGGCCACGGACGCGAGCTGGGACGCTTCGCGATCGAGGAGTTCCTGGCCGTGAAGTCGCTGCAGCTGTAGGCGATAAACGGCTCAGGTGCGGGTATTCTCGCCCCGATGAGCCAGACCGTAGAGCTGCCGCGCACCGGAGATCCGGGCTCCGGCCTGGGCGACGCCTGGCGCGTCATCGTGCGCAACGACAGCCACAACACGTTCGACCACGTCGCGCGCACGCTGGCCAGCTTCATCCCCGGGGTGACGCTCGACGGGGGCTACGCGATGGCCGACCGCATCCACAACAGCGGGCAGGCGATCGTGTGGACCGGGCCGCGGGAGCCGGCCGAGCTCTACTGGGAGCAGCTGGACGAGGCGGGCCTGACCATGGCCCCGCTCGAGCAGGGCTGACGCGCGCTCAGCGGCCGGCGCGCAAGTCGGCGGCCACGGCGTCCGCCAGCTGCGTGACGTCGGCGGAGCCCCAGCCCGTGGCGTAGTCCCAGCCGGGCGTGGCGCGGTAGCCGCGGTTGCCGCCCGCGACCACGTCGTTGAAGGGCGAGTTGGCGCGAGCGGCGATGCGGTACAGCAGCGGGGCGGAGAAGCCGACGCGCCCCGCGCCCTGGCGCTGCGCGTGCTGGCCGACCAGCAGCATCGAGGCGGCCCAGAACGGCGCCGCGGCGCTGGTCCCGCCGATCTTGGCCTGCCTCCCCTGGGTGACCACGAACCAGCCGGAGTCGCCGTCGGCGGAGGCGGCCACGTCGGGCACCTGGCGGCGGCCGGTGCTGAAGCGGTTCTGCACGCCGGGGCCGCGCTGCCAGGAGGGGCGCGGGTACACGGTGCTCAGCCCGCCACCGCCGCCGGCCGCCGACAGCGGGTCCTCCCACCCGGTCTCCGACAGGTAGCTGGAGTCGCGGCGCACCGACAGCAGCGTGCCGCCGACCGCGACGGCGTGGGGGCTGGAGGACGGCCAGTCCACCGAGACGCGGGTGTCCTGCGGGTTGGAGTGCTGGCAGTCGTAGGAGCCGGCGTCTCCGGAGGCCACGTACATCGTGATCCCGCGCGCGGCGGCCGCGGCCAGCGAGGCGTCGTCCTGGCGCTGGAGGTCGGGGGGATAGGCGGCCGCGCAGGCGCCCCAGGAGTTGGAGATCACCTGCACGCGCCCGTCGGCCACGATGCGGTCGATGGCCACCGCCATCGGACGCCCGTCGTTGACCATCTCGTAGTTGAGGATGCGCGCCTCCGGCGCGACGCCGCGGATGACGTCGATGTCGAGGTTGACCTCGTCCTGGCCGCCGCCCGGGTGGACGGGGCCGGCCACGGCGATGCGCTCCACCGGCGGCGCGCCGCGGATGCCGGCGAGGCGGTCGTAGGTGGCGACGTCGGCGGGGTCGAAGGAGTCGTAGGAGAGGATCGCGATCGCCTGTCCCTGCCCGCGGATGCCGCGGGCGTGCAGTCCCGCGACGTTGTAGGCGCGGGCGGCGTCGCGCGGCTTCAGGCCGCCGGCGGGCACGGCGAGGCCGCGGTAGCGCGGGCGGGTGTCCAGGCCGGTGGCGGCGGTGACGGCGCCGCCCAGCGCCTCCGGGACGCGGGGGCGGCCGGTTGGGACGCGGTAGCGCCGTCCGTCGGCGCCGACCCACTCGTTCAGGCGGGTCCCCAGGAAGCGCTCCACGTCGGCCGCGCGCCCGCGCACGCCCAGCGTCGTGCGCTGCGGGACGTCGGCGGTGATCGTCAGCCCGGCGGCGCGCAGCGCGGCGCGCACCCGGCGCAGTTCGGCCGTGGAGATGCCGAAGCGCGCGCCGAACCCGGCGGGGGAGAGGAAGCGGTGGAACCGCGGGGAGGACGGGTCCTCCAGCGCGCGCAGGAAGCGCGCCACCGCCGCGCGGTCCTGGCGCAGCGAGAGCGCGAAGTCGACGGTGGCGCCCGGCGCGGTGGCGGCCACGAGCCGCGGCCCGGTTTGGTCCGGCCCGGTGTGCGACCCGCCGCCCGCGGCCAGCATCCCGCCCCCGGCGGAGAGGGCGGCGACGGCGGCGAGCCCCGCGACCCGCGCCCGGGAGGACCTCGCGACGCCGCCCGGTCTCTGCGCCCGCGCGCCCCTCACGACGCCACCCGGTCGCCGGGCATGCGCAGCGTGTTCAGGACCGAGTCGGCGCGGGAGAAGAAGACGTCGCGGTTGTGCTCCGAGGTGGTCCCCGTCGCGGCCACGACGACGACGCTCACGCGATCGTTGCCCGCGGCCATGAAGGCTATGCCCAGCGGCGCCGTCGTCCCCTGCGGCGTGTCCACCGCCGCGCGGAAGGCGCCGCCCACGCCGGCGTGCAGCCCGACCACCGGCGACAGGACCCTGTGCGCGGGCTCGGTGTCGTCGGCCAGGCCCAGCGTGCGCTTGCGCACCTGGTCCAGGCGCTGGTCGAGCAGCGCGCGCGGCGCCGCGACGGCGGCGGGCGAGCCCTCGATCGACAGGGCCATGTCGCCCTCGGTCGAGGCCAGATGGAGGCTGCGCCCGTCCTGCGAGCGGATCTTCCACTTCTCACCCGAGTACTCGAGCGCGAAGCCCAGCTCCGGCGAGCGCCACACCTGCGCGTTGACCAGCGGCTCCGCCTTGGGCGGCTCGCCGCAGGGCTTGCCCCGCGGGCAAGGGGCCTTCGGAGCGGCCGGCTCCAGGAGCACGGCCAGCGCGACGGCCACCGCCACCAGGCCGGCGAAGGCACCGGCCAGCACGAGGACCAGCCGCCGGCGGCGCATCCGCGAGGGCATGGCCAGGTTGGTGGCCGCGGCGCTCACTCGGAGCCCCCCTCGCCGGACGCGGGCGGCGTCCCTCCCGACTCTCCCTCTTCACCGACCGGCGGACGCTTGGGCAGCGCGGCCAAAGCGACGCCGCAGTTGGAGCAGAACGAGTGGCGCGCGGTCCGCGCGCCGCAGTTCGGGCACTCGATCTCCGGCCCGATCGCGATCTCCGACGCCTCCTGGAGGAGACCCAGGTGCAGCGTGCGCCGCAGCCACAGCAGGGCGAGCGCGTCCAGGACGGTCAGCTCGACGACCCACCAGCCGACGGGCAGCAGCGGCTGGCCCACCGCGCCGAGCACGATCAGCCCGGCGGCGAGCCCGACGGCCACCACCGGGTGCCCCAGCGGCCCCAAAGACCGCCGGTCGGCCGCCGGTCCGCGGTAGCGCAGCCAGAAGGCCGCGGCGGCCGCGCCGATGGCGGCCATGGCCAGCACCGGCCCGCCCACCGCCAGCGTGAACGTCCGCGCCATCCAGGGCAGCACCTCGCCATCGGGCCGCAGGCCGCCCTCCAGCAGCGGCGCGGCCAGCGTCACCGCCTGCGCGGCCGTGAAGGCGACGCCGGACGCGGCGCCGAAGGTGGCCCCGTCCAGGATGTCGTTGAAGCGCCGGTAGGGCAGGAGCACGAGCGGCCCGGCGAGCATCAGGGCCACGCCGGCCAGCGGCAGCAGGACGCCGCGCAGCAGCACGTCGGGGTCGTGTGAGTCCAACGCGAGATCGGGGCCCACGGTCGTGACCTCCTGGGCCAGCAGGCCCATCGCCACCCCGGCGACCGCGCCCCAGGCCAGCGTGAAGGCGACCACGCGGAAGGGCTGGTCCTCGTACACGTCGACGTCGTAGAGGTAGACCACCACCAGCAGCGGGACGAGCAGCGCCGCCGCCAGCACGGCCACCGGGAACAGGCGCGCGGCGGCCAGCGCCAGCACGCCGGCGACGCCGATGACCAGGGCGATCCGGAAGGCGTCCATGTCGGCGCGCGGGAGCGCCGGGAACAGGGTGGAAACGAGGCGCGGCAGGCCCGCCCGCTGGTGCGGCGCGGCCGCGAACCCGCCGCCGGGGCGCCGGCGCCCCGCGCCGTCGAGCGGATACCCGCAGCGAACGCACCAGGTCCCCTCGGGGACCTGGTGCTCGCAGTTGGGGCAGGTGACGTCGGCCAAGCGGCCCTACGTCACCTTGAGGCGCTGGCAGGCCGAGGCGCCGCGCGAGAAGCCGATGCGGAAGGCCGCGACGCGCTGGGCGGGCGTCCCCTTCGAGTTGTTCACGTCCGGCGGGGTGCCCTGGTCTCCCGTGACCGCCGCGGTCTTGAGGATCTCCTGCACGTCGCCCGCCTCGAGCAGGTTGCGGTTGGCCACCGTGGCCATGTAGGACCCGGCGAAGCAGATCGCGCCCAGGTTGACCTCCAGGCCCCTGCGGGTCCCGGCCTGGACGGCCTTGAACGCGCCCAGCGCGTCCTGGATCCGGTAGCCCCACAGCAGCCCCACCAGGGTCACCGTCGCGGCGTCCCCGATGGGAGCGACCTTGGTCTCGAAGTACCCGACGGGCAGGTAGAGCGTCTGGTCCGACGCGCAGTAGCGCGGCGGGCCGTCGGCGCCGGAGATCGTCCCGCACGGGCTGGGAGCCGACCCGTTGACGATCGACTGGGTGGTCTTGGGGAACCGGTACTTGCTCTTGTTGAAGACCTTCTGCCAGTAGGTGGCCACGTCGTTGGACACGGTGTCCAGGAACTGAGCCATGGGCACGTCGGAGCCGCGCACCTTCGGCGCCACGGTCGAGGTCCGGGGCTGCTGCTGGAACGAGGCGACCGAGCTCAGGTTGGCCGTCCGCTTCGCGCTCGGGTCGCCCGCGTAGCGCGGCACGCTGGTCTTGGCCGGCACGACGGCCGTCTTGCCGGCCGGGGTGGAGGCGGTGGTCTTCTTGTCGTCCTGGCCGCACGCGCCCAGGAGCAGGGCGGTGGCCAGGAGCGCTCCAAGGGTCGCTGGCAGGCGGGAGTGGGGGATCTGCATCGTGTCCTTTCGGCGGATCTAGCCGCGCGGGGTGACCGCGCAGGTGTTGGTGTTGGCGGCGTCGTAGCCGCGCTTGAACGACGCTTCGCGTTCCTGCGGGCGCCCGTGGGCCTGGGGATCGCTGTCGGGCACCCCGGGCGGGTCGCCGATCGAGGCCAGCGCGTTGTAGAACTCGGTCAGGTCGCCCTGGTCCAGCTGTCCGCGCGCGTAGACCGACGAGGCCCACACCCCCGCGAGGCAGTCGGCCTGCAGCTCGGTGTCGCGGGTGAAGAGCTTGCCCTGGCGCCGAAGCTGGAGCGTCCCGGTGACGTCCTGCACCCGGTGCGCGAACTCGTGCGCCACCACGAAGCCGACGGGCGCGTCGCCCAGGATGTTGTAGCGGCGGTCGATGTAGTCGACCGGGAGGAACACCGTCTGGTCGACCGGGCAGTAGAACGCGTAGGGGTTGCTGGGCAGGATCGGCTTGGAGTTGCAGCCGGTCGTCGCGCTCCCGGTGACCACCACCATGCGCGTGGCCGGGAAGCGCTTGCCGGCGCGGTTGTACTGGGCCTGCCAGAACTGGGCGACGTCGTTGGCCAGCGTGTCCAGGTACTGGGGGAGGGGCACGCCGGAGCCGTGGATCTTGGGGGCGACCGCGCCCGGCCGCGGGCGCTGCACCGCCCCCAGCGTCTTCAGCGTGCCGGCCCCGCCCTTCGGGGAGGCCTTGGCCCCGGGCGTCCCGGCGAAGCGGGGAACCGAGGTGCCGCCGTCGGTCACCACGGCGCCGTTGCTCGCGCGCTGGGCCGGGTCCTTCTTGTCGTCGCTGCCGCAGCCGGCCGTCAGGACGGCGGCGCCCATCACGGCGATGCAGGTCAGGAGTCGCATGCGGGCACAAAGATATGGTGGCCGGCGGCGAATTGGAATCCCGGGACCACCCGGGGGGTCAAGCGCGCCGGCGCGTGGCCGCGCGGCGGTCGACCCACTCGCCCACGGTCCCGCCTAGGTGGGCCAGGCGGTGGCCCGCCCGGCCCAGGGGACCGTGGTCCAGCGGCTCGATCGCCGCGTCGGGATCGGCGCCCGCGGCGATCGCCGCCCTGCGCGCCCGGCCCTCCAGGCGCTTGAGCTTGCGCTCCCAGCGCCCGCAGAACTCCACCATCGGCTCGTCGCCGCGCGCCTCGCCCAGGGCCGACAGGTAGCCGGCCAGCGTCACGACGTGCTGGATGTCCAGCACGGCCATGCGCAGCGCCTGGTTGCGCTCCAGGGTGCGGTCGGCCACCACGTTGCGCAGCCCGGCCACCCGCGCGCCCACGCCCTGGGCCGCCGGGAAGCCGTACAGGCCGTAGCCCGCGGTCAGGTCGGCGAGCTCGACCAGCAGCGTCCGCGCCGCATCGGCCCCCTCGCGCAGGTCCGCGACCCCCTCGCCGGCGCCCAGCCGGGCGGCCAGCGACTCCCAGTGGTCGGCCAGCTGGCGGGTTCCGGCGTACAGCTCGCGCAGCCCGCGGTTCTGCGCGGGGTGCAGTCCCGGCGTCGGGTCGGAGCTCACTCCGCCGGCGCCGGAGCCAGCGAGCCCGCGGCCACCAGGTCATGCCAGACGTACAGCGTCGGCACCTGATACCAGCTGGAGTGTTGGGCGCGGAAGCTCGTGAACTCCTCGCCGTACCAGTAGCGCTCGAAGTCGGACTTGTCGGCGAAGGTGGCGGTCTGGGTGATCTTGTAGCGGTCGTCGCGGGAGCGGTAGACCGCGTAGTCCGTCGCCCCGTAGCGCATGGCGATGGCGGCGATCTCGCCCACCGCCTCGGCCAGCGCGTCGGCCCGGAAGCCCGTCGCGTACCAGGGGATGAAGACGACCCCGTCGGCCATGGTCTTAGACCCCCACCTCGGCGTAGATCGCGCCTGGGCCCTCGGCGGTCTTGCCCAGGCCCTCCTTCTCGGCGCCGACCAGGATGGCGATCTTGCCCAGGTGCTGGTTCTCGCGCATGAGCTGGTGCGCCTCGGCCACGCCCTCGAAGCCCATCGTGCGCCACAGCACGGGCCGGATCCGCCCCTGCTCGATCAGCTGGTTGGCCTTCGTGCACTCCCAGGCGTTGGCGAAGTGCGAGCCGATGATCTGCTTCTGGCGCATCCACAGGTAGCGCACGTCGAAGTCCAGGTTGTACCCGGTGGTGCCCGCGCAGATCACGACCTTGCCGAACGGCCGCACGGTCAGGACCGAGGTGGGGAAGGTGGCCATCCCGACGTGCTCGAACACGATGTCGGGCGGCTCGCCCAGGATCTCCTTGACCTGCTTGGAGAAGCGCCGCGACTCCTTGAAGCGCGCCTTCTCCTCCTCGGGCGTCTCGCCGCCCTTGCGCATCATGCCCGCGAACTCGTTGCGGTTGATGTAGTCGACGGCGCCGAGCTTCTTGACCAGCTCGCCCTTCTCGTCGGAGT
>JAWVFR010000034.1:0-21663 GCA_033855845.1 Solirubrobacteraceae bacterium | reverse complement strand
CTACCCGGACGGCACCGTGCCAGGCTCCGGTCGGCGGCTATCCTTGCTCGCCTGCGCCCGTAGCTCAGCTGGATAGAGCGTCGGTCTACGGAACCGAAGGTCAGAGGTTCGAATCCTCTCGGGCGCGTCGCCTTTCCCCCGCACAAGGGCAATTCGGCCCCTCATGCTGAAACGTCAGTCAGCGTCACTCAGAGTCACGGCGGGACCCAAGCCGGTCCCACAGCCGGTCCCATGAAGAGCCGGGAAGCTCGTTCTGACTACCGGTCGCGACTAGGGACCTAGCGACAGGCGATCACGTCGTTTATCATGTCGTTTGGTATGTCATTGTGATTCGCTGACGAAGGAAGCCGTCATCGCCACCCCGGAAGCGCTCAACGAACCCCGCCAGTACCGCGCCCTAGTGGAGCGCATCCGCGACTCGGCCCTTACGACGGCCGAGCTGGCGCAGGTCACCGGCGTCAAGCCGCGCCAGGTCCAGCACTGGGTCGCCGGGGCCCATCGCCCGCAAGGAGAGACGCGCGACCGGCTGCTCGAGGTCGCCTACATCGTCGACCAGCTGAACGACGTCTACGCGCCCGAGGGCGTGGACATCTGGATCCATGGACGCAACCGCGACCTGGAAGGTCGCCGCCCGATCGACCTTCTGCGCGCCGGCGAATTCGAGACGGTCCTGCGCGCCGTGGAGCGCCTGCAGGCGGGCGCGGCATAGGGAGTGGCGCTCTCGGATCGCGCCTTGGCGGCGGCGGTCGCCCGGGCGGCAACCGCGCGTGTCCGCGGCACCTTCGAGCGCCACGTCAGCCCGAGCGTCGATGGACTCTTCCCGAGCGCGGCGGGCGGCCGCTGGGGTCCGTCCGGCGCCTACCGCGTCCTCTACCTCGGGCGCCCGACTGAATCTGTGATCGCCGAGGCCTACCGGCTGCTCGTCGACCCAGTCGAGGGGATGACAGCGGACCTCGTCGGCCCACGGCGGCTGCTGCGCTGCGACGTGCGCGTCAGCAAGATCCTCGACCTGCGCGACGATGAGACGCGCGATCTCGTGCGCCTGGACGTCGCCGCGCTCGCTGGGCCCCATCCGCTCTGTCAGCGGGTGGGCGAGGCAGCCCACCGCGCCGGGATGCATGGAATCGTCGCTCCGGCGGCAACCGCTCTGGGGGAGACCCTGGCGCTCTTCGAGACCAACCTCCCTGCGGCCGAACGCCCGAAGCTCAGCGGGCGGAAGACCTGGCGCAAGCTTCCGCCCGATCCCCGCCGGCTTCGCCGCGTCGATCCCCCGCGTTAGTGCGGCTCGGCCAACGCTGGCCACCCGCTTTCAACGCCGCTCGAGCACCACCACGGGGATCTGGCGCTCGGTCCGCGACTGGTACTCGTCGTAGGCGGGCCATTCCTCCGTCATGAGCGTCCACAACCGGTCGCGCTCCTCACCCTCGGCGACGCGCGCGCACGGGGAACTCGTCGGCCAGGACCTCGATCGTCGCGTTCGGGTCGGCCTCGAGGTTCTTGAACCAGATCGGGTCGTGCGCCCAGCCGCCCTTCGATGCGATCACGACCCAGCGGTCGCCGTCGGTGCGATGGATCAGCGGGTGCGTGCGGGGTTCGCCCGACTTCCGGCCCGTGGTCGTGAGCAGCAGGACGCGCGCGCCGCGCCAGTGGTAGCCGTGCTCGCCGGCCGTTTCGCGGTAGACGCGCACGTGCTCGGGTCCGAACAGGGCGTCGTCGTCGATTTCCGGCACGCGTTGAGCGTACAACCAGATCGGTCGCCTGCAGGCTCGTACTCGCGCGACCGACGCTTTTCTGGGTCCAATCCTTGCGGGCGCAGTGCGAGTGATTTCATGTCCAGAAGCTCTGCTCGGTTCCGCTCATCAGGTGAGGGCCGCGACAGGCGCGGCCACGACACAGGAGAGAACCATGCCGAAGTACCTGCTTCTCAAGCACTACCGCGGCGGCCCGGAGCCGCATCACCCCTTTCCCCCGATGGACCAGTGGGCCCCCGAGGACGTGGAGGCGCACATGGCCTTCCTCGGGCACGTCCGCGAGCTGCTCCAGGAGAACGGCGAGTACGTCGACGGGCAGGCGCTCACGCCCGCGCAGACCTGGGTGCGCTACGGCGGACCGGACGCCGCGCCGGTCACCACCGACGGCCCGCTGCCCGAGACCAGCGATCTCGTGGCCGGCTGGTACATGGTCGACGTCGAGTCGCATGAGCGCGCGGTCGCGATCGCGGCCTACATCTCGTCCGAGCCCGGTCCCGGCGGGGGGCCGCTGTACGAGTGGATCGACGTCCGGGAGGTCATGACCGGCGGGCGCTCGCACGACTGACCCGGCGTGATCGATGAGCCGACCCGGCGGCGGGACGAGGGCGCGCTGCGCGCCCTCGTCCCGCGGGTCCTCGCCGGGCTGGTCCGGCGGGGCGAGGACTTCGACGCCGCCGAGGACGCGCTGCAGGAGGCGCTCATCGAGGCGCTGCGCGTGTGGCCCGCGCAGCCGCCGCGCGACCCGCGCGCGTGGCTGGCGACGGTGGCGACCCGGCGGCTCGTCGACGCCCGCCGCAGCGAGGCCGCCCGTACTCGTCGCGAGGAGCAGGAGTACGCCGAGCCGCGGCCGGTCGTCACGGAGGAGGGCGATGACACCCTCTTCGTCCTCTTCTGCTGCTGCCACCCGGACCTCGCGCCCGCCTCCCAGGTGGCGCTGAGCCTGCGCGCCGTCGGCGGCCTGACGACTAGCGAGATCGCCGACGCCTTCTACGTCCCGGAGGCGACGATGGCGCAGCGCATCAGCCGGGCCAAGCGGACCCTGCGGGGGCGCCGCCTGGACCGGCCCGGCGATCTCGCCGTCGTGCTTCGCGTCCTCTACCTGGTCTACACCGCCGGCCACGCGGGCCGGATCGACCTCGCCGCCGAGGCGATCCGGCTCGCCCGCCAGCTCACCCTCGCCACCGAGGAGACGGAGGCGCGCGGGCTGCTCGCGCTGATGCTCCTCAACCACGCCCGCCTGCCGGCGCGGGTCGACGCCGAGGGCCGGATCGTCTCGCTCGACCGGCAGGACCGCGGGCTGTGGGACCGGCGAGAGATCGCCGAGGGCGTGCGGGTCCTGCAGTCGGCCCTGGCCGTTCGGCGCCCCGGCCGCTACCAGGTCGAGGCCGCCATCGCCGCCCTGCACGACGACGCGGCGAGCGCCGAGGAGACCGACTGGCCGCAGATCCTCGCCTGGTACGACGACCTCGTCGCGCTCACCGACGACCCCGTGCAGCAGGACCCCGCGGCCGTGCTGGGGCGCGCGGTCGTGGTCGGCCACGTGCTCGGCGCGGCCGCCGCGCTGCGCGAGACCGATCGCCTGCGCGACGTGCTCGGCGACCGCCACCGCTGGCACGCGGTCCGCGGCCACCTGCACGAGCTCGGCGGCGACCTGCCCGCCGCGGGCGCGGCGTACGCCGAGGCGGCGCGGCTGGCCACGGACGTCGCCGAACGCGACCACCTGGTCCGCCAGGCCGCCCGCGCGCGAGCCGCCGCGGTGCATTCGAGCGCATGACCTCGCGGCCGAAACGGCGGGCTCGAGGCGTCGGGACGGCGTCCACGCGCGCCTCCTCGACGATGCGAAAGAACGGCTCCAGCGCCCCTGCGACCCGGTGACCCGGGTCCGGCCTGAGTCGCCTCGCTACGGTCCCGGCCATGCCGCCGCTCTCCGTCCTCGACCTCTCGCCCGTGATGTCCGGGGAGACGGAGGCGCAGGCCGTCCGCGACACGCTGGAGCTGGCGGGCCACGCCGAGCGCCTCGGCTACCACCGCTTCTGGCTGGCCGAGCATCACGGCGGGGCGATGGTGGCCAGCAGCGCGCCGGAGGTCCTGATCGGGCACGTGGCCGCGGCGACGGAGCGCATTCGCGTCGGGTCCGGCGGCGTGATGCTCCCCAACCACAGCCCGCTGCACGTGGCCGAGCAGTTCAAGGTGCTGGAGGCGCTGCATCCCGGCCGGATCGACCTCGGCCTCGGGCGCGCGCCGGGGACCGACCAGCTCACCGCCTACGCGCTGCGCCGCGACGCAGAGCGGATGGACGCGGACGACTTCCCGGCCCAGCTGGGGGAGCTGCTGGCCTTCGCCGGGGCGCGGCCGTGGCCGGGCAACCATCCATTCCGCCAGGTGCGCGCCGCCCCCGTCGACGTGCCCCTGCCGCCCGTCTATCTCCTCGGCTCCAGCGCGTTCTCGGCGCAGGTGGCGGCGGCCAACGGGCTGGGGTTCGCCTTCGCCGCCCACATCGCGCCGGACCTCGCCGTCGAGGTGCTGCGGCTCTACCGCGACCGGTTTCGCCCCTCGGAGGAGCTCGCCGAGCCCTACGCGATCCTCGCCCACTCCGTCGCCGTGGCCGACGACGACGAGACGGCACAACGGCTCGCGGCGCCCGCCCGCGTGGCCTTCCGGCGCCTGCGTGCCGGCCGGCCCGCGCCGATCCCCACGGTGCAGGAGGCGCTGGCCGAGGAGCGCGACCGGCCGGACCCGCCGGGCCCCTCGAACCGGGTGATCGTCGGTGCGCCGGCCACCGTCCGGGAGCGCCTCGACGCCCTGCTGGACGCGAGCGGCGCCGACGAGCTCATGGCGATGACGACCATGCACGGCCTGCCCGACCGGGTCCGCTCCTACGAGCTGCTGGCCAGCGCGTACGCCGTCGCCTAGACGCTCGCCGGGCGGCGGCGGCCACTCGGAGGGCGCCCGGCTCCAGTCGCCACATGTATCAGTCGATGAACCTACGATGGACAACACGATCAGCCCGCGCGCCGGTCGCCCGGCCGCGGACTCGGCGCCGCGGCGCGACGTCGCCGACCTGCGCGACGTGGCGCTGCGCCCTTCGGTGGAGGGAGGGTCGCGGCGGTGGGTGACTTCCTGGGAATGGACATCGCCTACGCCAGAGAGTTCGTCGACGGCAAGGCGCGGGTGGTGGAGGTGGACGGCGACGGTTTCGAGCTGCGAAACGGCGGGGAGATGCCGCTGGAGCACACCTACTGCCAGCGTGTGCTGGACGGGCGCCTGCCCAACCTGATGCCCGACGTGCGCGGCGCGACCGCACGGCCTCGATGCCCATCACGAAGCTGTACGACGTCGGAGCGTTCGTCTCGGTCCCGCTGACCTTCTCGGACGGCGAGCTGTACGGAACCCTGTGCGCGGCCAGCCACGAGGCCCAGCGTTCGCTCGGGTACCGGGACCTCCAGTTCCTGCACGTCTTCGCTCGCCTCGTCGCCGACCAGATCGAGCGCGAGCGGTTCCAGGCCGGCGCCCGTTCCCAGGAGCGGCAGGCGATGGCCGCCAGGACCCAGTTCGCAGCCGTCGCCGCGCGCGACGGGTACACCGGCGCGCACTCCAAGGCCGTTGTGGACCTCGCCGTGGCCGTCGCCGAGCGCCTGGGCCTGGACGACGACGCGGTGGCGGAGGTCGGCCAGGCCGCGCTCCTGCACGACATCGGGAAGATCGCCGTTCCCGACGCGATCCTCAACAAGCGCGGGCCGCTGACCGACGAGGAGTGGGTAATCATGCGCGCCCACCCGATCAGCAGCCAGCAGATCGTGCAGGACAGTCCCGGGCTCGAGCACCTCGGCCCCGCGCTGCGCAGCGACCATGAGCGCTGGGACGGCACCGGCTACCCCGATGGACTGGCCGGCGATGCGATCCCCATCGTCAGCCGCATCACCCTGGCCTGCGACGCCTACAACGCGATGACCAGCGACCGGCCCTACCGGCGCGCGATGTCCGACGACGACACGCGGGAGGAGATCGCCGCCGGAGCGGGCACGCAGTTCTGCCCGGCCGTGGCGCAGGCGCTCCTCGACGTGCTCGACCAAATACAGGTGCAGGGCCCCTGATAGCCGCGATCACTCGTACCCGCTAGTTCGGACCAAAGGGGTCGACGTCATCGACCCAGGGCCCCTGAGGGGCCTTGAAGACGCCGCAGAGGGCGGGCTTCGGCCCGCCCTCTGTCGTGCCGCGCTCCGCGCGGAAACGTCGGATGACTAGTCCGGCGCCGCCAGTGCAATCGTGAACGCGCTCCCGCCCTCCGGGCGGACCGGCGCGGTTCTCGATGAGCTGCGGTGCCGAGTGGCCGTCCGCGGTCGAAGAAGCCGGCCATCGACATCCCTGCACAGCTGCGGAAAGCCCTGGTCGAGTGAGTCGACCAGGGCTTCGGCGTCGACCAGACATACGGAGTCACGATTCGCTGAGGACCAGGACGCCACGACTTGAGATGCGTACCGCGCCGAGCGGAAACGGAAGTACGTGACGCCCGGGCCGGCAAAGCCGCATGTGATGTACAGAAAACGGTCGCTGGCCGCGGCGAGAGGCGCGACGGATGGATTTCCTGCGACAGAGCCGGGAATCTGCGTCGGCGTGCAGCCGCCCCAGTGCATGAGCCTCTCGACGCGATGGGGAAGGGGACCAATCTGCCCGGTGTCGTACGCCGAGAATACGGCGATCCCAGCCAACAGCCCGACTACGCCCACGATGATCGCAACGCGACGGCTTGTGCTCATTTCTGAACGGTAACCCCGTCTAAACCGACCGTGGCGCAGTGCTTGGGAAAAATAGGTCGAGCGTGGCGGGACCTCCATTCGGGCCAGCATTGCCCTACCGCACCGCCACCCCGCTGCTCCGAACCACCAGCCATGTCCCGCCGAACTCGTCGACGTTCTGGCACGTCACGACGTTGCGGCCCTCGTGGGCGTAGAAGTAGAGCGGTTGGCCGCGGTAGGTGACCTGGCGCCGGCCGCCGCGCGCGATCGTGCCCAGGAGTCGCGCCTTGACACCGGCGCCCGCGCGCGGGGCGCCGCGCGTGTAGACCGGCGGCCAGGCGCGGGCGCACTCGCCGAAGCAGCGGGTGCGGTTCCGGGTGTCCTTGGTGAAGAGGTAGATCGCCTGGCCGCGCCCGTCGAACAGGACTTGGCCGAACTGCGACCCCTTCAGCCGGATGAGCGTCCCGATGGGCTTCGCGGCGACGGAGGTCGGCTGGGATGGCGCCGGCGCAGTGGTGGCCGGTGGAGCGGAGGCAGCGGAGGATTGTCCGCTGGTGTCGCTGCCACAGCCGGTGAGGGCCAGGACCGCGGCGCACATCAATCCGGCCGGGGCCGCGCGCGTCACGGCGCCAGTCTCTCACGGGCGTAGATGGCTCACCCGCACCCCGTGGTCCGCCGCTATCCGCTGCGCTATCAGCGACCGGTGGCAGGCCTCGGGGTCGCGCTCCACGCACAGCAGGGCCGACGCCCCGTCCTCGGGCAGGCTCGCCACGATCGCTCCCAGGTCCACCCGATCCAGGATCTCGCGCGTGTAGCGCTCGACGTACTCGGGCGCCAACTCCACCCGCGAGCGCTTGCCCACGCCCTGCAGCGCATCCTCGCGGTACTGCAGGTGGCGCAGCTCGGTCGTCGGCGCCAGCTCGCGGTGGTGGCGGTAGGCGATCCCCGCGCCCTCCAGCGCCGCCTGCAGGCGCAGGGAGTTCGCCCACGCGTACTGGCTCCCGCGCACGCCGCGGCGCTGGCGGACGTCGAGGACCAGGCGGACGCCGGCGGCCTCCAGCGCGGCCAGGAACGTGTCGGCCGTGAAGCCGTACACGCCGATGGTTGCCAGCCGCCGCGTGGCCACCTCAGGCGGCTACTTCACCGTGACCGTCTTGAGCAGCCCTTCCTCGAAGTGGGGCTTGCCGCCGTCACGGTCGGTCAGGGGGCAGAACAGCACGTACGTGCCGGGGCCCGAGCGGGCGACCAGCTGGGTGTTCTCGGCCTTGCCGCCGTCGAGCACGGCGGTGTTGAAGAAGCTGCTCTGGTCGACGAACGGCGGCGGCGGGCCGTTGCTCTTCAGGCCCTTGATGATCGCCGCCATCGACGGGTTTCCCTTGACCTTGAACAGGCCCACGAAGTGCAGCGCCAGCTTGCCGCCGCTGTCGAACGTGACCGCGTTCGCGCCGGCCTTCAGCGGGCTGCCCGACAGCTGCCAGGCGAACTTGTCCTTGGCGGTCTGGGCCGCCTTGACCGTGGTCGGAGCGGGGGGCACCGGCCCGGTCGGGCCCGCGGTCACGGTGAAGGTCGCGTAGGCCGGGGGACCGGAGGAGGGCCCACCCAGGTCAGCCACCACGTACTTGCCGGCCGGCAGGTCGAGGGTCGCGGTCCCTGCGGTCATGGGCGCGACCGATCCGACCCCGCCCTCCGCGCGCAGCCAGGCGGGCGTCTTGTTGCTGTTGGACGCGATGATCTTCAGCGCCTCCTGCGGCGTGTGGGACCCGAGGATGCGGATCAGCTGGGCGGCATGGGGAGCGCCTCCACCGACGTTGTTCTTGAAGGTCAGCTCCACGAGCCCGCCCTTGGCGGTGGCGGGGACGGTGTACTTGGCCGCCTTCCCGGCCGGATCCAGGGACAGGCTCAGAGCCGATGGCTTGACTGCGGCCTTCGTCGTCTTCTTGCCGCAGGCCGACAGGGCAAAGAGGGACATGGCGAGGAACGCGGCAGCCAGCAGCGCGCCGGGGCGGAGGGGAGAGCGCAAGATCGGAGTCCTTCCTGGAGTCGAGGCGGCCCAAGCGGACCGGTTTCAGGTGCGCGCGCAGCCTACCCCGCTGCCTCGGATCCAACATGAGAGGCGGCGGTCTCCAGCACGCCCAGCAGCTCGCCCACCCGGCACACCAGCAGGCGCTCCTCCTCGACCTCGACCCAGGCGCCTGCGGCGGCCGGGAAGACCACGTGGTCGCCGGGCTTGACCGGCATCTCCACGCCCGCGCTGCTCCACCAGTCGATCCCCGGGCCCACCGCGAGCACGATCCCGTGCTGGGGCGGCGGCTCGTGGGACCCGGGCGGCACGACCAGGCCCGACTGGCGCACGCGGTCGGGCTCGAGTTCCTTGATGACCACGCGGTCGAACAACGGTCGCAGCTCCTGTCGCATGCACCGAAGCGTACGCACAACTCCGGGCGCTAGGGTGCGGCGCCATGGCCGTCGTGCAAGCACCGGCGCGCCCGCTCACGCAGCGCTCGGCCCTGGAGCTGGCCGCCGCGATCCGGACGGGAGAGACCAGCTCGCGCGAGGTCGTGGAGCTGCACGTCGAGCGCCTGCGCGCGGTCCAGCCGCGCATCAACGCCATCGCGGCCGAGCGCTACGACGCCGCGCTGCGAGAGGCCGACGCCGCCGACCGCCTGGTGGCCGACTCCCCAGATCCCGAGTCGCTTCCGCCGCTGCTGGGGGTGCCGTGCACGATCAAGGAGTCGATCGCGCTGGCGGGCATGCCCAACTGCGCCGGCCTGCTGGCGCGCCGCGAGCACCGGGCCACCGAGACCGCGCCGGCCGTCGCGCGGATCGTCGCCGCCGGCGCGATCCCGATGGGCATGACCAACGTGTCGGAGATGACGATGTGGATCGAGTCCCAGAACTTCGTCTACGGCCGCACCAGCAACGCCTACGACGCGCGGCGGGTCGCGGGCGGGTCCTCGGGAGGGGAGGGGGCGGCGGTCGGCTCGGGCGGGTCGCCGATCGGCCTGGGGACCGACATCGGTGGCTCGATCCGCCTGCCGGCCTTCTTCAACGGCGTGTTCGGCCACAAGGGCTCGGCCTGGCTGGTCCCCAACAACCGGAACTTCCCGCCCGCCGAGGGGGCGATCTCGCGCATGTTCTCGCTGGGCCCGCTGGCCCGCCGCGCGGAGGACCTGATGCCGGTGCTGCGCGCCATCGCCGGCCCGGACCCGGGCGACCCGGACACCCGCGGAGACGTCGAGCTGGGCGACCCCGCCGCGGTGGAGCTTCAGGGGATGCCCGTCATCCTGGCCGAGCAGGCGTCGATCGTGCCCGTGCGCCGCGAGCTGCGCGAGGCGCGCGACCGCGCCGCGGAGGCGCTGGCCGGCGCCGGGATGCGGGTCCGCCACGTCCCGATGCGCTCCATGCGCCGGGCGGTCGAGTGCTACCTCACCGCCCTGCGCGACGGGGCCGCGCGCTCGTTCCGGGACCTGCTCCAGGAGGAGCTGGGGGAGACGGCGAAGCTCGGGCTGCGCCACGTCGGCCCCGGCGCGCTGCGCCGGCGCGGCCCCCACACCTTCCCCACCGTGCTGCTGCTGGCCAGCGAGTCGCTGGCGGCCCGGACGCCCGCGCGCCGGACGCGCCGGATGCTGGCCGCGGGCCAGGCGCTGGCGCGCGAGGTCGACGACGTCCTGGACGGCGGGGTCATGCTGCACCCGCCGTTCCCGCGGGTGGCGCCCAAGCACGGTCGCACGGTGGGCCGGCCCTGGATGCTGGCGCCGATGGCGGTGTTCAACCTCCTCGGCCTGCCCGTGACCCAGGTCCCGCTGGGACTCAACGCCGCGGGCGTGCCGCTGGGCGTCCAGGTGGTCGCGGGGATGGACGACGACCACGTCTCGATCGCGGTCGCGATGGAGCTCGAGCGGCGCTTCGGCGGCTGGGTCCCGCCGCGCAACTAGGGAGCGAGCCGCTCGACGACCCACCCGCCGCCGGGCTCGCGGCGGTAGCGCAGGCGGTCGTGCATCCGGTCCGGGCGGCCCTGCCAGAACTCGACGGTGTCGGGGACCACGCGCAGCCCGCCCCAGCGCGGCGGGCGGGTCACGCTCTCGGGGTGGGCGGCCTCGACCTCCGCGCGGCGGCGCAGGAGCTCGTCGCGCGACGCGATCACCTGGGACTGCGGGCTGGCCACCGAGCTGACCTGCGCCGCGCGCGGGCGCGATGCAAAGTAGGCGTCGGACTCCGCCGCCGGGACCGGCTCCACCGCTCCGGTCGCCGTCACCTGGCGCGCGAGGTCCAGCCACGGGAACACGACCGCGGCCTGCGGGTTCTCCTGCACCTGGCGTCCCTTGGCCGAGTCCAGGTTGGTGAAGAAGGCGAAGCCGCCCTCGTCCACGCCCTTGAGCAAAACGGTCCGCGCGCCCGGCCGTCCGTCGGCGCCCGCGGTCGCCACGACCATCGCGTTGGGCTCCAGCACGGCGGCGGCGATCGCGTCGTCCATCCAGCGCTGGAACTGCGCCAGCCACGTCGGCGCCACCGCGTCCTCGTCCAGGGGCGCGCCCGCGTAGTCGCGGCGCAGCTCCGCCACCCGGGTCAGCCAGTCCTCGCTCATGGCGCCGTGTAGCGTGCCATGCCATGAGCGCTCCGCGAGTCGAGCTGCTGTGGTGGGAGGGCTGCCCGTCGCATCCGCAGGCGCTGGCCGACCTGCGCGCCGCCATGTCGGAGATGGGCCTGGACCCGGCCGCAGTCGACGTGCGCGAGGTGACGACCGACGAGCAGGCGGGCGCCGAGGGCTTCCCCGGCTCCCCGACCATCCGCGTGGAGGGCCGCGACGTCCAGCCGCCGGGCGAGCATGACCCGGTCGCCCTGACCTGCCGCGTCTACCGCCTCCGCGACGGGCGGGTGTCGCCCACGCCGGACCCCGAGGACGTGCGGGCCGCGCTGCGGCGGGGGATGGGCGATGACTGAGGGCCTGAGCCTCGGCGACGTGGCCCCGCGCTACGCGCTGCCCGACACCGAGGGCGTGGAGCACGGGGTCGGCGACCCCGGCGGGGCGGCCGCCGCCGTCGTCGTGTTCACCTGCAACCACTGCCCCTACGCGCTGGCCTGGCACGCCCGGCTCATGCGGGTGGCGGAGGAGTACACGCAGGAGGGGATCCCCTTCCACGCGGTCAACCCCAACGACTCCGACCGCTACCCGATGGACTCCTACGAGGCCATGCAGGCCCGGGTCTCGACGGACGGCGGATGGCCGATGCCCTACCTGCACGACGCCTCCCAGGAGGTGGCCCGCGCCTTCGGCGCGCGGACCACGCCGGACGTCTTCGTGCTCGACATGGACGGCCGCCTGGCCTACCGCGGGGCGCCCGACGCCGACCACGGCGACGAGGAGCAGGACGCGGCCTGGCTGCGCGACGCGCTGGACGACCTGCTGGCCGGCCGCGCGGTCACCCGCGCCCAGACCGAGCCGGTGGGCTGCAGCGTCAAGTGGAAGTGACCGGCTGCGCGCCCTTCGTCCACCGGCTGCGTGTGCGCTACCACGAGTGCGACGCCCAGCAGCGCGTGTTCAACGCGCACTACTTCACGTACTTCGACCTCACCCTGACCGAGCTGTGGCGCGAGGCCTTCGGCTCCTACTCCGACATGGTGCGCTCCGGCTACGACGTGGTGGTGGCCGAGGCCACCGCGCGCTTCCGGGGCGCGGCGCGCTTCGACGAGGAGGTGGACGTGGCCATGACGATCGTTCGGCTGGGGGACACGTCCATGACCACCGACGTCGAGGTCCGCCGCGACGGAGAGGTCCTGGTCGAGGGGCGGATGGTCCACGTGTGGGTGGACGCGGAGAGCTTCGAGAAGCGCTCGATCCCCGACGAGGCCCGCGAGCGGCTGGCGCCGTACGCCGCATGAGCGCCTTCTACGTCCCGGCCGGGGACGGCCGCTTCGAGTCCACGCCCTACACCCGCGGGCCGTGGAGCCCCGATCACCAGCACGCCGGACCGCCGGCCGCGCTGCTCGCCCGCGCGCTGCGCCGGGCGGGCTCCATCGAGGACGGGCATCTGGGGCGGGTGACCTTCGAGGTGCTGCGGCCGATCCCCATCGTGCCGGTGCAGGTGAGCGCGCGGGTCGTGCGCCCGGGCCGCCGCGTGGAGCTGCTGGAGGCCGAGCTGCGGGTGGACGACGAGCCGTTGATGCTCGCGCGCGGATGGCGGTTGCGCCGCGAGGCGATGGACCTGCCGGCGCCGCCGCCCGCCGATCCGCTGCCCCCGCCGGAGACCGGCGACCCGCGCGTGGAGTTCCCCGACAAGCCGGATGTCGGCTGGAGCTCGGCGATGGACATCCGCTTCGTCGCGGGGGCGTTCGACGAGCGCGGCCCGGCCACCGCGTGGTTTCGCATCCGCGGGGAGCTGGTGGAGGGCGAGGCGCCCGAGCGGCTGGACCACCTGTTCACCGCCGCCGACGCGGGGAACGGCATCAGCGGGATCCTGGACTTCGCCCGCTTCGGCTTCGTGAACACCGACCTGACCGTGTACCTGCAGCGCGCACCCGAGAGCGAGTGGATCGGACTGGACTCCCGGACGGTGCTCTCCCCGGACGCGGTGGGCCTGGCCGAGAGCGTGCTGCACGACGAGCGCGGGCCGATCGGGCGTGCGCTGCAGACCCTGATCGTGACCGCCCGCTGAGCGGCTCAGTTCAGCGACGGGTCGGCCGGCATCCGGGCCAGCAGCGCGTAGGCACCGCCCTTGCGCGCCAGCGCCGCCGGCCACAGGTCCTCGTCGCGGAAGGGGTCTTCCGCGAGCGCGTCGTCGACGATCCAGGCGTCGGCCTCCATCTCGCCCTCCAGCTGGCCCGGTCCCCAGCCCGCGTAGCCGGCGTAGACGCGCAGGCCCCGCAGATCCGGGTCGGGGGCGTCGGGGTCGACGAGGCCGAGGTCGCCCACCACCATCCGTGCGGCCTGCTCGGGATCCTCGAAGTCGCCCAGCGCGATCACCGAGTCGGTAGAGACCGGGCCGCCGAGGTGGACGCGGTCGTCCGGGCCGGCCAGCGAGGCCAGACGATCCACGGCGTCGGCCACCGCGGTCTCGGACGGGCGGTTGAGGACGAGGCCCATCGCGCCCTCGTCGGAGTGCTCGATCACCAGCACCACCGTCCGGTGGAAGAAGTCCTCCAGGGCGGGGGCGGCGATGAGCAACTTCCCGCGCAGCGAATCCATGGCCGCCATTGTGCCCCGGACCGGTCCCGTCGACCCTTGCCGTGCACCGCCCCGGCCCACGACAATCTTCCGGTGCGCCGGAGGCTGGTCCGTTTCGTCGCGCCGGCCGCGGCGGCCGGCGCCGTCCTCGCGCTCTGGCCCGTCGCCCCGGCCGGGGCCGCCTTCCGGCCGTGCGCGAACGCACCCGGCGCGCTGTGCGCGCGGGTGACCGTCCCGCTCGACCGCACGGGCGCCGTCCCCGGCCGCGTCCGCCTGCTGGTGGTCCGGGTCAAGGGCACGCCGCGCCGCGCCGGCGTCCTGATCGGCCTGGCGGGCGGGCCCGGCCAGGCGGCCGTCCCGCTGGTGGACGGGTTCGCCGCCGCCGCCGCGCCGGCGCTGCGCGACCGCGAGCTCGTGGTCTTCGACCAGCGCGGCACCGGGAGCTCGGGCGTCCTGCGCTGCCCGTCCGTCGAGGGACCGTTCGTCCGCGACCAGACGGCGGCCGGGGCGGAGTGCGCGCGGCGCCTGGGCCCGGCGCGCGCTTTCTACACCACGCGCGACTCCATCGAGGACGTCGAGGCCGTCCGCGCCGCGCTGGGGGTGGAGCGGGTCTCGCTGCTCGGGGTCTCCTACGGCACCAAGGTCGCGCTGGGATACGCGATCGCCCATCCCGACCGCGTCGACCGCCTGGTGCTCGACTCGACGGTCACCCCGGACGGCCCCGACGTGTTCGGCCGCTCCGGCTTCGCCGCGCTGCCCGGGGCGCTGCGCGACGTGTGCCGGGCCCGGCGCTGCCGCGGCATCACGTCCGATCCGGTGGCGGACCTGGCCCGGCTGGCGGCCCGCCTGCGGTCCCGGCCGCTGGACGGGCGGGTAATCGGCTCGCGCGGGCAGCGACGGCGCGAGCGGCTGCGCACCGCCGGGCTGCTGGACCTGCTCTTCGCCTCCGACGTCGATCCCACGCTGCTCCCCGCGCTCCCCGCCGCCGTGCGGTCCGCCGGGCGCGGGGACCCGGCGCCGATCCTGCGCCTGGCCCGCAACGCCAGGGCCTCGGTCGTGGCCGACGATCCCCACGAGTTCAGCACCGCGGTGCTGGTGGCCTCGCTGTGCGAGGAGTCGGCCTTCCCCTGGACGCGCACGGCGCCGCCCGCCCAGCGCGTCCAGGAGCTGGCCGCCGCGCTGGACACCCTGGGCGACGGCCCGTTCGCGCCCTTCGATCGCAGCGTCGCAGCCGGCGTGTACGCGATGCCCGCGTGCTACGCCTGGCCCGCGGCGCCGAACGCTCCGGTATTCGCCACCGCTCCGCTGCCCGCCGCTCCCACGCTGCTGGTGGGCGGGACGCGTGACCTGCGCACGCCGCTGCAGGACACCAGCGCCCTGGCGGCCCGGATGCCCGACGCGCGCGTCCTGCGGGTGGTGGGCGCCGGGCACTCGGTGCTCAGCTCGGCCGAGCCCGGGTGCCCGGGCCGGGCGCTGCGGCGCTTCTTCGCCGGGCAACCGGTGCGCGCCGAGTGCCCGCGCGACCGGGGCGCCGACTACGCACCCGATCCGATCGCCCCGCGCGCGCTGCGCGACGTCGCTCCGGTGCGCGCCCTGGGCTCCTGGCGCGGGCGCACGGTGGCCGCCGTCCTGCAGACGGTGGCCGACGGGATCTTCGCCCTGCTGAGCCCGTTGTCGGGGACGCTGGTCGATCCCCTCGGCGTGCAGCAGGTGAGCGCCGGAGGACTGCGCGGAGGCTGGGTCGGGCTGGACGACGTCGGCCTGGTCTTCCACCGCGCGGTCTACGTGCCGGGCGTGTCCGTGAGCGGGCGCCTGGCGGTGGTGCAGCACGGCTTCGGCTTCCAGGGCCGGCTGAGCCCGCGCGGCCCGGCCGGCGCGCACGGGACGCTGAAGATCGGCGCCACGGGCCTGATCACCGGGCGCCTCGGCGGGCACCCGGTCCGGGTGCGGCTCCCGGGCGCGTTCGCCGCGTCCGGCGCCCCGGGTTCCCTGGGCCGCCTGCGAGCCCTGCGCGACCGGCTGGCCGCGGTCCGCGCGCGGCCCACCATCCCGGTGGCGCCCCGGTCGCCCTAGCCGCCGCGCGCCTCCATCTCCAGCCGCCGCTTGGAGCGCTCGCGCAGGATCAGGACCAGGGCCACGATCAGCGCGGCCAGGAACAACCCGCCGAAGAAGGACCCGAGCACCCCGGCCACGCCGGCGAACAGGCGCAGGCCCGTGACCGACGGGCCCAGCGCCACCGGCCGGCTGGTCGCGCAGCTGACGTGGTAGGCGCCGGTGCGGGGCGCCTCGAAGCGCAGGAAGGAGTGGTACTCGCGCCCGCCGGTGGTGACGGTCACGCCGGTCGTGCGCTGCATCTCCACGCGCGCGGGGCCGGTGGCCGAGCAGAAGCCGCTGACCGGCTCGCTCGTGTAGGTCCAGATTCCGCGGCCGTCCCCCTCGTGCAGGCGGACGGTGGCCGGTCCGTTGAGCGGGGTGAAGGACCCGGTGACGTCCTTGAGGGTCACCACCAGCAGCAGGACCGCGCCCGCGATCCCGGCCACCACGACGGCGCCCGCCAGGCCGAGCCACCAGAGCGAAGGCCGGATGCGCGAGCGGTCGATCACGAGCCGCGCCGGCTCCTCAGCCAGGCCCGCACTCCGCGCGGGGCCCGGGGCAGCGGCGGCCGGGGCGGCGGCGCCTCGCCGGCCAGGACCGCCGCCGGGACGTCGCGTGTGAACCAGTCGGCCTGGCCGAGGATCCCCGGCAGCTCGCGCTCGGCCGCGTGCAGCCCGGCGAGCAGCTCGGGGCCGCGGCGGCGGGGCTCGTGGGCGTCGGAGGCGACGTTGTGCACGAGGCCTTCGCGCAGCAGTCGCAGCGCGAAAGTCCTGACCGTCCCGCCGAAGCGCCCCAGCAGCGCCGAGCCGGTGATCGAGGTCAGGACTCCCGCCTCGACCAGCTCCGCGAGCTGCTCGGGCCGGCGATGGAAGCCGGGGGAGCGCTCGGGATGCGCGAGGACGATCCGCTCGCCCTGGCGGTGCAGCTGGGCCACGGCGGTGGGGAAGCCCACCCCGCGCGAGTCGCGCAGCGGGCACTCCAGCAGCATGTAGGGCCCCCCGCCCAGGCGCACCGCGTCGACCTCGCCCCGGTCCATGTCCGCCAGGCGCGTCAGGTCGACCTCGCCCCCGGGCAGCACCTCCAGCTCGATGTGCGCCTCGGCCAGCGCGGCGCGCATGTGCACTACCGCCGCTGGGATGGACGCCGGGTCCACTCCCCAGCGCTGGTCGATGTGCGGCGTGGCCACGATCGTTCGGGTCCCGGCCGCGGCCGCGGCGCGCGCCAGGTCCAGGGAAGACTGCAGGTCGGGCGGCCCGTCGTCGATCCCGGGCAGCAGGTGACAGTGCAGGTCGATCACGCCGGGGATCTTGCCGCAGCGCGATCCCGCGAGGGCCTACGCCACGCCGGCGTGCGACGCGCGCCGCGGCGCGGGGATGCGGTCGCTGTCGTCCAGCAGCGAGCCGGCTATGTCGACTATCTCGCCCACGCGGGCGTCGGAGAGGCGGTAGAAGACGCGCTTGCCACGGCGTTCCGCGGACACGAACCCGCACCAGCGCAGGCATGCGAGGTGGTTCGAGACCTTGGGCTGCGGCTGACGCAGGGCTGCCACCAGCTCTCCCACGGAGCGCTCTTCCTTGCGCAGAAGGTCGAGAATCCGCAGGCGCGTCGGGTCGCCGAACCCGCGAAAGTACTTCGCAAGAATGTCGACCTTGGTCGCTTGGGGCGAGAGTCGAAATGGACCGTCTATGCGGGTTGTCACCCGTTCCTCCGTCCTGGTTGTAGCGACCGTACCACTCGACGCGACCGCTGGTAATCAAAATTTCAGGTAATCCGTTTCCCTGATGTTCCGAAACGACGTAATCTGGACCTAAAGCCCAGATGAAAGGGGTTCACATGGAGTCTTCCGCGCCCGCCCGAGTCCTGGTTGTCGCCGCCCGGACGGCCGCCACCCCGACCCTCATCGAGGCGGTCCGCGAGCGCGCCGCGCGCGGGCCGGCGGCCTTCACGCTGCTGGTCCCGAACCCGACGCACGGGCTGCACTCGGTCGTGGACCCCGAGGATCAGGGGACCTCCGAGGCCGAGGCGATCGTCGCCCTCGCGGTCCCGCTGCTGGAGGAGGCGGCAGGGGGCAAGGTCCCCCACCTGGTCGGCGACTCGCGGCCGCTCGACGCGATTCAGGACGCGGTCAACATCCAGGGCTTCGACGAGATCATCCTCTCGACGCTGCCCACGCACGTGTCGCGCTGGATGAAGCTGGACCTGCCCAGCAAGGTCGGCGCCCTCGGGCTGCCGCTCACCACGGTCACGCCAGCTTGACGATCGCGATCGCCATCCCCGCCAGCACGAGGACGACGACGACGGCCTGCATCCACACCCAGCTGCGACTCATGGGGCATATGATCCCGCGCGACAGCGGCAGCGGCGGAGAGGAGAGGGATGTTCGGCTCGATCGTGGTGGGTACCGACGGCTCCGAGACGGCGGCTGAGGCCGTCCGCCAGGCCACTGAGCTGGCCAAGAAGACCGGTTCGCGCATCGACCTGGTGAGCGCGTACGAGCCGGTGTCCAGCGCCCGGCTGCGCGAGGAGGCCCAGCAGGTGCCCAAGGACCTGGAGTGGACGGTCAATCCGCGCGAGGACGTGGACGCCACGCTCGAGGCCGCGGGCGAGCAGATCAAGGAGGCCGGGGTGGAGGTTCAGATCTTCGCCCGCGAGGGCGATCCCGCCGACGCCATCCTCGATGTCGCCGAGGAGCGCGGCGCCGGCCTGATCGTGGTCGGGAACAAGGGGATGACCGGGGCCAAGCGCTTCCTGCTGGGCTCGGTCCCGAACAAGGTCAGCCATCACGCTCCCTGCTCGGTGCTGATCATCCGCACCACCTGAAGGTGGCAGGCGACCTAGGCGGCCGTCTGCGCCGCTAGCGGTGACGGGCGGCCCGGCGCCGCCAGGCGGCGCGCAGGGCCGGCGACGGCGTCGTCGCCTTGGCCGCATCGACCAGGCCGGCGCCGTAGCGGTCGTCCACTCCGGGCGTGCCCAGGTCGCGGGCCGTGCTCTTCATCCGGTCCTCGATCGCCTGCGGGGTGGGGCGGGCGCCGATCACCCCGCTGGCGATGACCAGCGCCGCCACGCCCGCGACGTGAGGGGCGGCCATCGACGTCCCCTGCTCCCCGGCGAAGCCGAACCTGCGGACCGAGCCCTGGAACGTGTACTGGAAGACGTCGCGCCCGGGGCGGCCGTTGGGGCGGCAGTGGGTCGGGTCCTGCTCGATGGCGGCGTCCGCGCCGCCGCCCGGCGCGACGATGTCCAGGCCCCGCCCGTCGTTGGAGTACTCGGCCTGGCACAGGTGCTCGGTCGTGGCGCCGACCGACATCACGCCGCTGGCGCGGGCGGGGTACGCCACCACGCGCAGGGCCTCGTTGCCCGAGGCGGCGATCACCAGCACCCCCTTGCGCACGGCGTAGCGCAGGGCGCTGAGGACCTCGGGGATCTGCGAGCCGGGGACCGACGAGTCGAACTCCAGCGACAGGTTGATGATCTGCGCTCCGCGGCTGGCCGCGAAGCGGATGCCCCGCGCGATGGCGGCGGCGTCGCCGAGGCCCTGCTCGTCCAGGACCCGCACGGGCATGATCCGCGCGCCGTAGGCGATCCCGGTCAGGGCGCGGCCGTTGTCCACGCGCTCGCCGATCACCCCGGCCACGAAGGTGCCGTGGCCGTTGTGGTCGTCGGGGAAGGCGTCGCGGTCCACGAAGTCGTAGCCGGGGACGAACTGCCCGGAGACGAAGTCGGGCGAGCGCACGAAGCGGGCGGCGGAGCGGTAGGCCACGCCCGTATCGAGCACGGCGACGATGACGCCGCCGCCGCCCGGCCGGCGGGCGGCGATGAGGTTCGACCACGCCGTGGGGGTGTCGATCCCCGCCGCGGGCAGGAAGTTCCACTGGATGCGCTGCCAGTTCGCGAGGCCGCCGTTCCCCGGGTCGTTGGGGATGAACCCGGCCGCGTGGGCGATGTGGTTGGGAACGGCGTACGTGACACGCTCCTGCCCGGAGAGCTTGCGCGCGGCCTGGTGCACCGTCTGGCCCGGCGCGACGGCGACCACCGTGGGCTCGGGCCGGCCCTGGTACTGGACGACGACCTCCCCCGGCACGACCGGGCCCTGAGCGTGCGCCGGCGCGGCCGAGGCCAGCGCCGCGAGGGCGAGCAGGAGTGTGGGGAGGAGGCGTCTCATCGGGACCCGGCGCGGGTTAAGACATGATCGGTACCCGGAAGTTTCCCTGCAACCGGCAAATACCCCGCTGAGCTCGCACTTCTTTCCCCGCGACGAGTACTTCATGCGCCTGGCCCTGCGGGAGGCGGAGCGGGCGCTGGAGCACGAGGACGTGCCGATCGGGGCCGTCGTCGTACACGAGGGCGAGGTGATCGGAGCGGGCGCGAACGAACGCGAGCTGCGGGGCGACCCCACCGCGCACGCCGAGGTGCTGGCTTTGCGCGAGGCGTCCGCGCGGCTGGAGACGTGGCGCCTGCTGGACTGCGTCCTTTACGTGACCCTGGAGCCGTGCGCGATGTGCGCGGGCGCGATCGTCCTCGCGCGCGTCCCGCGCGTGGTCTACGGAGCGCCCGACCCCAAGGCCGGGATGGCCGGCAGCGTCCTGGACGTGCTCGGCGAGCCGCGCCTGAACCACCGGCCCGAGGTCGCCGCGGGGCTGCTCGCCGAGGAGAGCGCAGACCTGCTGCGCGCGTTCTTCGCTTCGCGGCGATAGGCCCGGCCAGCCGCTACGCTGACGCCCGCTGTCCCGCAGCGCCTGGAGGGGTGCCGGAGCGGTTGAACGGGCCGGTCTCGAAAACCGGTGTGGGCCTTCGGTCCACCGTGGGTTCGAATCCCACCCCCTCCGCTCATAAGCGCAAGACCGAGTTGCTCTCAGGCGGCGCTGCGCTGGGTCACTGGCCGGAGTGCGTCGAGCGGGATCTCGGCGAGGTCGCGGGTCGTTCCTTCGTCGTCGACGAACTCGATAAGGGCTTGCCCATCGCTCAGCGACACGATGGCGCCCCGCTCCCCGGTGGTGTGCCCAGTCACTGCGCGACCAGCTCGACGTGATCGTGCTCTTCCATGAGGGCCATGCTAGCTCCGCGCGCGGTTTGGACACCTTCGACAAGGGCGACGCCAAGCTTTGCCCAGTCGTTGCGGGTAAAGCCGAGCGCGGCGCGAAAGACGCAGGCCTTCGAATGGGCCGGCGCGGCCTCCGCCGCTCGCCGGATGGGCGGACGGATCAGCGCCGTTGATCGGCCACGAGCCCGGAGACGGAGTCCTTTGGCTTGACGCGCGGTCGCCGCGCGCTGCGGGGGCCGGGGGGGAGCGTGACCAGGCCTCGCCGGACCAGCGCGTGGAAGGGACCTTCGCCGCCGATCGCGCACAGACGGGCGATCGGCCGTCCTCGCCGGGTGACCACCAGCTCCGCGCCTCCCTCAACTCTGTCGAGGTGCTCGCTGAGGTGGTCTCGCAGCGCCTTGACGCCGACCTTGTCGTGCCGTCCGTGCGGAGTCATGGGCTGACTGTATCCCCTGACCGCTCAGGAAACCCTGGGGTGGTTACCCCGGTGCGCGTGGACCCTCCCACGTCTACTGTCACGGAATGCGCAGGAAGTGCATCGCCTTCGTCGCGGCTCTAGCTCTGGCTCCGGTCGTGGCGGCGCAGGCGCCCGCGGCGGCGCCGCAGGCTGTGGCGTCCAAGACCTGCCGGGCCGGGTACACCCATGCCTCGCTGCCGTGGGGGCACAAGTGCCTGCGGCGCGGCCAGTACTGCAAGCTCTCCGGCGATCGCTACTACCACCGGTACGGCTACCACTGCCACACCGGCCGGCTGAGCTAGCGGCGCGGGCTCAGTCGCCGTCGCCGCCGGCCAGCGCCGCGGCGCCCAGGGCGGTGGCGGCGATGGCGGGTGCGGCGAGCAGGATGGTCTGCGTGCGGCTCAGGTAGCCGGCGCGGCCGC
>JAWVFR010000033.1:0-5407 GCA_033855845.1 Solirubrobacteraceae bacterium | reverse complement strand
CGCGGGCCGTGGAGCGCGTGTGGGCGGTGGCGAAGCTGGCGCGCGAGGACTGGCTGCGGGGCGCGCCCGTGACGGTGGCGGAGGCGGGGGAGATCGCCGAGCGCTGCGGCTCGCCCGACCACCAGGGCATCTGCGCGCAGGTCGAGCCCTACCGCTACGCCGACCCGGCGACGATCCTCGCGGGCGAGGAGCCGCTGGTCCTCGCGCTGGACGAGGTCACCGACCCGCAGAACCTCGGCGCGATCTGCCGTACGGCCGAGGTCGCGGGGGCGGCCGGGGTGGTCATCCCCGAGCGCCGCGCGGCCGAGGTCACGCCCGCGGTCTGCAAGGCGTCGGCGGGCGCGGTCGAGCACCTCGCCATCGCCCGGGTGCGCAACCTCGCCGACTTCCTGGCCGACGCGAAGGCCGCCGGGTGCTGGTGCTACGGCGCCGACGCGGACGCCACCGTCCCCTACGACGCCCCCGACTACCGCGGCGGCGTCGTGCTCGTGCTCGGAGCCGAGGGGCGTGGGCTGCGTCCGCGCGTGGCGGCCGCCTGCGACGAGCTGCTCTCGATTCCGCGTCGCGGGCACGTCGAATCCCTCAATGTAAGCGCCGCCTCGGCTGTCCTCGTGTACGAGGTCTTGCAAAGAAGGGGAAGCTCTTGACAGGACTCCATAACTGTGGGACTGTGCCGCGCAACATAAGGTTGGACTCGAGGGTTACTCGACTTGAGGGTTCAGCGAGGGTGCGGCGCCAGGGGAGGTAGCGCGCCTAGAGCAGAACCGGGCGATTTGCTCGGGGAAAGGTAATTCCGCTCATGGCTCGTTTTTCTCCTAAGGCTAAGGCTGAGGGTCAACTCGACGATGGCTATCTGATCGCGCTGGCCAAGCAGGGCAGCGCGCCGGCCTATGACGCCATCGTCCGCCGGTACTACGGATTCGTGCGGCTGAAGTCGTCCTCGTACTTCCTCGCGGGCGGCGATTCCGAGGATCTCGTGCAGGAGGGCCTGGTCGGCCTCTACAAGGCGGTCCGCGACTACCGGACCGACCGGGAGTCCAGCTTCCGCAACTTCGCGGAGCTGTGCATCACCCGCCAGATCATCACCGCGGTCAAGACCGCCTCGCGCAACAAGCACGCGCCGCTGAACCGCTACGTCTCGTTCTCCAACACGCCGGCGGGCGCGTCCGAGCCGGAGCCCACGCTGGACGAGATCCTGCCGGGCCCCACCGCGCACGACCCCATCAACCAGGCGATCTCGTCCGAGGAGCTGCGGGCGCTTATCGCCTGCCTGTCGAGCGTGCTATCCGAGCTGGAGTCGCGGGTGCTCGGGCTCTACCTCGACGGCTACTCCTACCAGGACATCGGCGAGAAGCTCGGCTGCGAGGCCAAGACCGTCGACAACGCGCTCCAGCGCGTCAAGCGCAAGGTCGGATCGCACATCGACTCGCGCGCGGTGCCCGCCTAGTCGCTCGCCCGGCCTATACGGTGTGGGGCGATGTCCACCCTCGCCATCGTCCTGCTCGCCGTCCTCGGGGTCTTCCTGATCCTGGTGCTCGGCGGCGCCGTGGCCAGCGGCCGGCGCCGCCGCGCGCTGGAGCCCAAGCTGGAGGCCTCCCTCCAGGAGGTCAACCGGCGCCTGGCCGCGGCCCGCGCCGAGGACCGGGGCTGGGAGCGCGGCCCGTTGGAGGCGGCGGCGCTGAGCGCCTTCGCCGAGCTCCAGCCGGGGGCGCAGGTCAGCGCCCACGTGCTGGTCCAGGTGCTCGACCGCCCCGGGACCGACGAGGACAAGGCGATCTTCCGGGTGCGCACCGACCAGGGCACGTTCGACCTCGTCATGGGCCGCCGCGACGGCGCCTGGCAGGGTGAGCGCGTGGAGCCGGCCTGACCGTCGACGCCGCGGCTCCGGCCGGGCGTTTCTCCGGCCGCACGGCCTGGGCGCGCCAGGTGGCCGGGCCGCTGCGCTCTTTCCTCGACACCGAGGCCGGGAGCGCGACCGTCCTGCTGGCCGCCGCCCTGGCGGCCCTGGTCTGGGCCAACGTCGGCGACTCCTACGACTCCTTCTGGTCCACCACCCTCTCCGTGCAGGTTGGCGACTGGGGGCTGGCCGAGGATCTGCGCCACTGGGTCAACGACGCGCTGATGGCGCTGTTCTTCCTGGTGATCGGCCTGGAGATCCGGCGCGAGCTGGACATGGGGGAGCTGCGCGAGCGCCGGCGGATGGCGCTGCCGCTGGTCGCGGCCCTGGGCGGGATGTCGATACCGGCGCTGCTCTACGTCTCCATCGCCGGCGGAAGCGCCTGGGGGGTGGTGATCGCCAGCGACACGGCCTTCGTGCTGGCCGTGCTGGCCCTGGTCGGCCCCCGCTGCCCGGTGCGCCTGCGCGTCTTCATGCTGACGTTGATGATCGTCGACGACATCGCGGCCCTGATCGTGATCGCGGCGGTGTACACGGCCGATCCGTCCATCGCCTGGCTGGCGGTGGCCGTCGGGGTGTTCGGGCTGGTGCTGGCCCTGCGCTGGGTCGGGGTCCGGCGCGGCCCGGTCTACGTGCTGGCCGGGATCGGGCTGTGGCTGGCGGTGCGCGAGTCGGGCCTGCACCCGACGCTGGCCGGGGTGGCGCTGGGGCTGGTGGTCAGCGCGTACCCGCCCTCGCGCGCGGACCTGGAGCGCGCCGCCGCGCTGTGGCGGCGCTTTCGCGAGCAGCCCACGCCCGAGCTGGCCCGCTCGGCGCGCTCCGGCGTCACGGCGGCCCTGTCGCCCAACGAGCGCCTCCAGTCCGCCCTGCACCCGTGGACCAGCTTCGCGATCGTGCCCCTGTTCGCGCTGGCCAACGCCGGGGTGCACCTGGGCGGCGGCCTGCTGGGCCGCGCCGCCGGATCCATGCTGACGCTGGGCATCGTGGTCGGCCTGGTGGGCGGCAAGCTGGTGGGGATATCGGGCGCGTCGTGGCTGGCCACCCGGCTGGGGCGCCTCCCGCTTCCGGTCGCGTTCCCGTCGATCGTGGCGGCGTCGGGCGTGGCGGGGATCGGCTTCACGATCTCCCTGTTCGTGGCCGACCTCGCGTTCACCGGCCAGCGCCTGGAGGAGGCCAAGGCGGGGATCCTGGCCGCCTCCGTGCTGGCCGCGGGAGTGGGCTGGACGCTGTTCCGCATCGTGGATCGCCTGCCGCCGGAGCTGATGCGGCGCGCGGACGCGCAGTCGGTCGAGGCGATCGAGGACCTGTCGCCGCCGGTGGACCCCGAGGTCGACCATGTGCGCGGTCCGCAGGACGCCCCGGTCACCCTCGTCGAGTTCGGCGACTTCGAGTGCCCGTACTGCGGCCAGGCGGAGCCGGTGATCCGCGACCTGCTGGACTCGTTCGGCTCCGGCCTGCGCTACGTGTTCCGCCACCTGCCGCTGCCCGACGTCCACGAGCATGCGCAGCTGGCGGCCGAGGCGACCGAGGCCGCCGGGGCGCAGGGCCGCTTCTGGGAGATGCACGACCGGCTCCTGGCCCACCAGGAGGCCCTGACCGCCCACGACCTGCTCGACTACGCGCAGGAGCTCGGCCTCGACGTCGACCGCTTCTGGGAGGACGTGCGCTCGCGCGCGTTCGCGCGCCGCGTGGCGCGGGACGTGTCCAGCGCCGACGACAGCGGCGTGGCGGGAACGCCCACCTTCTTCGTCAACGGGCGCCGCCACCAGGGCGCCTACGACCTGGACTCGCTCACCGCGGCCGTGCGCGCCGCCGGCGCGCGGGCTCGCTCCGCGCCGGCCGGCTGACGGGCGACTCAGCCGCCAGGCCGGCCGTTGACGCCCGGCACCTCGGCCACGGCCCGGGCGCCCCCGAGCGGGGAGTCCTCGATCCGCAGGGACCCGCCGTGACGCTGAGCCTGGGCGGCGGCGATGGCCAGGCCGAGACCCGAGCCCGGGCCGCGCGCGCCCTGCCCGCGGACGAAGCGCCGGAGGACCGCCTGGCGCTCGGCGGCCGGGATGCCCGGGCCGTCGTCGTCGACCGTGACCCGGACCCCGCCGCCCGGCAGGACCGACACCGCGGCCGCGATCCGTCCGTCCGCCCGGCCGTGGCGGGCGGCGTTCTCCAGCAGGTTGTCCACGAGCATGCGCAGCCCCTCGGCGTCCCCGTGCACGGCCGGTCCGGGGTCGGGCGCCTCGAGGCTCGCCTCCACGCCGGGATGGCGCACGCGCAGCCCGGCCAGCGCGGAGTCCACCAGCTCGGCGGCGTCCACCTCCTCGGGGGCGGCGGGGGCCCCGGCCTCGCCGCGGGCCAGCGCCTGCAGCTGCTCCACGAGCGCTCCGAGCCGGCGGGCGTCGGCCTGGGAGGCGGTGAGCGCGGGCGGCGCGCCGCCGGCGGCGCCCAGCGTCGACAGGTTGGCCTCCAGGCTGGTCAGCGGTGTGCGCAGCTCGTGCCCCGCGTCGGCGGCGAAACGGCGAGCGGCGGTCAGCGCCGCCTCGCGCTCGGCGGCCGACGCGCCCAGCCGCTCGAGCATCGCGTTGAGGTCGCCGGCCAGCTCGCGGACCTCCTCGGGGCCGTCGTCGGCCGGGACGCGGACGCTGAGGTCCGCGGTGTCCGCCACCTGCTCGGCGGCCGAGCGCAGCCGCCGCAGCGGCGCGAGCGCGAGCCGGACCAGGCCTCCGGCGGTCAGCGCCGTGGCCAGCAGCGCGAGCGCGGCGACGATGGCGACGATCTGCCGCAGCCGGGTCGCGCGCGCCTGAAGCGGCCCGAGCCTCGCGGCGGCCTGGAGGGTTCCCCCTCCGGGCAGCCGCCGCGTCACCGTGCGCCAGTCGCGCCCGGCGACGGTCACGGTGCGGGGCCCGTTCGGCTCGACGAGCGGGAAGTCGGCGGGGACGGTGGCGCCGGCCGCCGTCGTGCGCCCCTCCGGGGAGATCACGCGCACGAAGCGGTCCGAGCCCGGGTCCAGCGGCGGCGGGCCGCCGCCGCGCTCGAAGGGCGGGCCATCAGGGCCCGGCACGGGGCCGCGGCGGACTCTCCCGGGGCCCTGCGGCGCGCCGGGGCCGCCCGGGCCGAGGATCCGCAGGGCCGGGCCGCGGCGCGCCTGCACCAGGCGCTCGAGCTCGTGGTCGAGCGCGTCGCGGTCCGAGCGCTCGGCGGCCAGCACCACGGCGAGGCCACCTACGAGCAAAGCGGCTCCGACCGCGACCACCGCGGCCAGCGTCACCCGGGCGGCCAGGCTGCGCGGGAGCCTCACGCGCGCACCGTGAACCCGACGCCGCGCACCGTCTGGATCATCCGCGGCTCGCCGTCGGCCTCCAGCTTGCGCCGCAGGTAGGACACGAAGACGTCGACGACGTTGCCGTCCGTCTCCCAGTCGTAGCCCCACACCAGCTCCAGCAACCGCTCGCGCGACATCACGATGCCCGCATTGCGGGCCAGGGCCTCGAGCAGGTCGAACTCCCGGCGGGTCAG
>JAWVFR010000032.1:0-21590 GCA_033855845.1 Solirubrobacteraceae bacterium | reverse complement strand
ACGAAGCTCTTCAAGATCATGGAGGAGCGGGGCCGCGACCGCCTGACGAGCGGGATCTGGGCCCGCGCGCTCAAGCAGGAGGACAAGCTGGCCCGCGAGATCCTCGACGAAGCGATGGAGGCCCTCGGCGCGGGCGTGGCCTCGGTCTGCAACGTGATCGACCCCGAGGCCGTGATCCTCGGCGGCGGCCTCGGCGTGCGCTTCGGCGAGGACTACGCCGGGCGGCTGGCGGACGAGATGCTCCCCCACCTCTTCGCCGACGACCGCCCTCCGGCGGTCCACGTCGCCGCCCTCGGCGACCTCGGCGGCGCGATCGGCGCCGCCCTCCTGGCCCGCTAGAGCGACCCGCGTGCACTTGACCGCCTATATGGCGGCAAAGTGCAACCGCGTCCGGGTCATGATGACTATGCGTCTCTTTTACTACCCGGCGTGGAGGACGTCCATGGTGCGCAGCGCGGTCTCGGCCTCGGGGACGCCGGGGCCGATGCGCACGCGCAGGACGGCGCCGCCGAGGCGGCGGCCGGTCTCGCGGAGGTCCGCGACGAGCGGGTCGATGCGGTCGGTGGGGACCCCGCAGTCGCGCAGGAACAGGCCCGGCCGCTCGCCGCGCAGGTCGTCGGCGCCCAGCTCGAGCTCCTCGATGCGCCGCTCGTCCCCGAGGGCGGGGACGTCCTCGCCGATCCGCAAGAGGACCGCGGCGATGTCGTCGCGCCCGACGCCCCCGGACGACCCACCCTCGATGCCGGAGCCCGAGACCACCCTGTCCACCAGCGCCGAGGCGTCCGCGCGGTCATCGAGGCCGGAGAGGGCGGTCCAGGCGCCGCGATAGCCGGTGCGATCGCCCTCCGGCGCGACGTCCAAGAGCCCGGCGGTGAAGAAGCAGGCGACCGCGCCGGCGGGGAGGACCACGGCGGTCTGCCGCGTCCCTGTCTTCACGCCCATGCCGACGGGGGCGGGGGCGCTTGCGGTCACCGGCTCGAACGCAGCGGCGCCCAGGACGATCGGTGGCGGCATGCCCGCGCTCGCGTAGACCAGCTCGCCGGTCGCGGCGTCGTAGGTGGCGAGCGTCACCTCGGCGTAGTCGGCCCCCAGGTGGTGGCCCAGGACGTCGGCGCCGACCTGGAGCGCGTTGCGAGGCTGGATCCCGCCCTCCAGGTAGGCGCGCAGGACGTGGCGGACCAGCGCCGTCATCCCGAGCGCGCGCCGGCCGGTCGCGGACACCCGCCCGACGACCAGGCCCAGGCGGTCGGCGTCGATCGCGAAGACGTCGTGGAAGTCGCCGCCGGCGGGCCGCCCGGCGGCCGGGCGGTAGGCGGCCGAGGCGACGGCGCCCGGCACCTGAGCGGGCGCGGGCGGAAGCAGGGCGGACTGGAGCAGCCCGACGTCCTCCAGCAGCGCCTCGCGCTGGCGGGCCAGTCGCCGGGTGCGACCAGCGAGGAAGGACGAGGCGCCGGCCGCGAGCACGCAGGCCAGGGCGAGGCCGCCGATGACCGCCCACAGGAAGGCGGGGATGACCTGGACGGCCTCGGTGACGGTGCGGGTGATCGTTCGTGTGATCGTCCGGTCGCCCCCGCCCGCGGGCCGGGGCTCGGCGGCGGCGCCCGAGGCCCGCGGCGCGGCGGCGGGCAGCTGGGCGAAGGCGGCGCCGGCGGTCGGCTGGCCACCCGCGGATTCGGCGAGGACGTTCCCGGCGGGCGCGGCCGGAGCCGACCGCCGCGGTCGCGCCTGCGGAGCGACCGGCGAGGCCGCGGGCGGCGTCGCGACCGCGGCCGGATCCGTCGCCGGAGCGCTGACGGCGGGAGCAGCCGCGGCCGGTGCGCTCGCGGCCGGCGCGACGACCGCGGGAGCGCTCACGGCCGGGGCCGCCGGAGCGGTCACCGCGGCGGCCTCCGCCGTCGGGCTCTCCCCCGGGCCGTCGGAAGATCCGTTGTCGCCGTCGTTGCCTCGACCCGCGCTGCTCTGGTTGCCACTCCCCTGGCCCCCGCCGTTCTTGCCCCCGCGGCCCTGTCCACTCACTTGCCCGCCGCCACCCTGGCCGCCGCCGTCCCGGCCGCCCGACCGACTCGACCTCGACTGGCCATCCCCCTGGCCGCCGCCGCCATCGCCGCCGGCCGACCGGCTCGACCGAGACTGGCCTCCCTCGCCGCCTCCCGAGTCCGATCCCCCGCCGGCCCGGTCCGCCACCGCGGCGCCGGGCGCGAGCAGGGCGAGACAGAGACAGGCGATGATCGTGCCCAGCCTCCGGGCACGAGGGTCAGGCAGCCGCATGAAGAACACCCCACGAAACGCTGATAGAGAGGGCGTCGGCCACTCCGGACCGCACCCTTCGCCCCGGCCCACCGAATCGAACAAACGTTGACCCTGACCCGCCTATCCGCCGAAGACGCGGCGATCCTCGCCCTGGAGTCGCCGACGATCGCCGGCCACACGTGCAAGATCCTGCTGCTCGCGCCACCCGGCCCCGGCGTCGCGAAGCTGGACCTCAACGCCCTGCGCGAGCGCATCGCCGCCGGCCTGCACCTCGCCCCACGCCTGCGCCAGCGGCCCGTTTCCACCCCCCTCGGCCTGGGCCGGCCGGCATGGGTGGACGACGAGGCGTTCGACCTCGCCCGCCACGTCCGTCGCGCCCCCGTCGCCGACGGCCCACTCGACGAGGAGCGCCTGCGCGCCGCGGCCGCCCAGGCCATGGAGCAGCGGCTCGACCGCGACCGCCCCCTGTGGACGCTCGACGTGATCGAGCCGCGCGACGGCGGCCCCGGCGCCCTGATCTGGAAGCTGCACCACTCGCTGGCCGACGGGACCGAGGCGCTGCGCCTGGCCGACGCCATCCTGTGGGACCCCGACCCCGCCGCGCCACACGGCCCGGCGCCGCCCTGGCGCCCAGCCCCGGCGCCCACAACCGCCGGCCTGGTCGCCGCCGCCGTCCGCGAGCGGACGACCGACATCGCCAACGACGTCGCCGGCGCGGCGCGCGGGGTCCTGTCCCCCGCCGCCTGGCGCGCCACCGCCGGCCAGGCCCGCCGCCTGCCGGGCGCGATCGCGCGCGACCTGCTCCCCGAGCGCTTCGCCTCGCCACTCGACGCCCGGCCCGGCGTGCGCCGCGAGGTCGCCTTCGCCGCCGTCCCGCTCGAAGACCTCAAGCGCATCGAGCACGCGCAGCCGCAGCGCACCACGGTCAACGACGTCCTGCTGGCCCTGGTGGCCGGCGCGCTGCGCCGCTGGATCGCCCACCACGGCGGCGTGGGCCACGAGCTGCGGGTCAAGGTCCCGGTCTCGCTGCACGACCGCCACGCCCATCCCGACGCGCTGGCCAACCACGACTCGTTCCTGTGCGTCGCCCTCCCGCTGGACGAGGAAGACTCGGTCGCCCGCCTCCAGCGGATCGCGGCCGAGACCGGAGCCTGCAAGCGCCAGCACGACCCCGAGACCCTCGACGTCCTCTTCCGCGACCTGCGCCACGCCCCGCGGCCGGTGGCGCGCCTCGCCGCCCGCCTGGCCGCGGGGCCGCGGGCCTTCGGCCTCGAGGTCTCGAACGTCCCCGGGCCGGCCGACCCGCGCTGGGTCCTCGGCTCCCCCGTGACCGCGCTGCGCTCGCTGGCCGAGATCGGGGAGCGTCACGCGCTGCGCGTCACCGCGGTGTCGCTCGACGGCACTGTCCACCTGGGGCTGTGCGCCGACGCGGCCGCGGTGCAGGACGTGTCCGTCCTGGCCGCCGGGATGCAGGCCGAGGCGGCCGAGCTGCTGCGGCTGAGCGGCTAACGCCGCTGCCCGAAGATCCGCAGCAGGAACAGGAAGAGGTTGATGAAGTCCAGGTAGAGCGCCAGCGCGCCCAGGACGGCCGCCCGGCCCTCGGCCTCCCCGCCCGGCGCCGTCTCGCCGTACTGGCGCAGCTTCTGCATGTCGTAGGCGGTGAGGCCGGCGAAGATCAGCACGCCCGCGTAGGTGGTGATCCAGTACAGCGCACTGCTGGCCACGAACACGTTGACGACCGTGGCGATGATGAGCGCGATCAGCGCCGCGAACATGATCGTGCCCAGCGACGAGAGGTCGCGCTGCGTGGTCGCGCCCAGGAAGGCCAGCACCCCGAACATCGAGGCCGCGATCAGGAACGTCGTGAAGATCGACTGCGCCGTGTAGAGCTCGAACACGAACGCGAACGTGAGCCCGGTCAGCGCGGCGTAGAGGAAGAACAGCGCCGTCGCCACCCCCACCGACATGCGCTGGATGAAGAAGGACAGCGCCACGACCAGGCCGAGCTGCACCACGATCACCCCGACCACGAGCCCCGGCGTCTTGGTGATGTCGGTCAGCAGCCGGTCGCTGGCGCCGATCGCCGCCGCCACCCCGCCGGTGACCGCCAGGCCCAGCAGCATCCACGTGAAGACCCGCTGCAGGAAGGTCTGGAAGAACGTCGTGCCGGCGCGGGCGGCGTACTCCACTACTCGTCCACCTCGATGTCGGCGCGGTCCGGGTAGAACGCCCAGTGGCCGGCGATCGCCGCCACCTCGGGGAGCGGGTCGGGATAGGACCACGCGATCCCCTCCTCCAGGCGCTCGCCCACCCGCGCGGACATGTAGCGCGCGTCGCCCTTGAACGGGCAATGGCTCGTGAAGCCGGTGGCCTTGAGCCGCTCCGAGCTCAGGTCCTCCTCCGGGATGTACCAGCGCGCCGGCAGCCCGGTCTCGCGCAGCTCCAGTGCCCGCTCCGTCTCGGCCAGCACCTCGCCGTCGAGCAGCACCCGGACGCGCCGCGGCTCCGGCAGCACGTCGACCTGATGACCGGTCCTGCCCACCCCCGGAGCATATTGACGCCGTCGCCCGTTGCGCCCGTGCGCGGGTCGGCGTAGGCTCCGGCCGGGATGGGCGTGGACCAGAAGGTCACCTTCTGCCGGATCTGCGAGGCCCACTGCGGGATGGTGGCCACGGTGGAGGATGGGGTCGTCACGAAGCTGCGGCCCGACCGCGACCATCCCCTTTCGTCCGGCTACGCGTGCCCCAAGGGAATCGCGATGCTCGACGTCCAGAACGACCCGGACCGGGTGACCCGTCCCCTGCGCCGGCGCCCGGACGGCACCGGGTTCGACCCGGTCTCCTGGGACGACGCCCTGGCCGACATCGGCACCCGCCTGCGCGCGGTGCGCGAGCGCCACGGCCCGGAGTCCATCGGCTGGTACATGGGGAATCCAGGGGCCTTCAGCTACTCGCACCCGCTGTGGGTGAAGGGCCTCCTGGACGCCCTGGGCTCCAAGCATTACTACACCGCCTCCTCGCAGGACGTGGCCAACCGCTTCGCCGCCTCTGCCCTGCTGTACGGCTGCTCGGCGCTGCTCCCGATCCCCGACCTCCAGCGGACGGACTTCCTCCTGATGGTCGGCGCCAACCCGCTGGTCTCGCACGGCAGCGTGCTCACGGCGCCCCGGGTCAAGGACCAGCTGCACGCGATCGTCGACCGCGGCGGGCGCGTCGTGGTGGTGGACCCGCGCCGCTCGGAGACCGCTCGCGCCTTCGAGCACGTCGCGGTGCGCCCGGACACCGACGCGTGGCTGCTGCTCTCCCTGCTGCACGCGATCTTCGACGAGGGCCTGGAGGACTGGGGCGCGATCGTCCACCAGTCCGAGGGCTACGGCTGGCTGCGCGAGGCCGCCGCGGCACATCCGCCCGAGGAGACGGAGGCGCGCACCGGCGTCCCGGCGCAGACCGTCCGGGCGCTGGCCCGCGACCTGGCCGCCGCGCCCTCCGCCGCCGTGTACGGGCGCACCGGCTCCTGCCTGGGCCGCTTCGGGACCCTCGTCGCCTTCCTGCTGGACACGCTGAACGTGGTCACCGGGAACCTCGACGCTCCCGGGGGCTGGGTGTTCGGGCGCCCGGCGATCGCCCTGGACGAGGTGGCCGAGCAGGCCGGGCTGGCCACGTACGGGAAGTGGCGTTCGCGGGTGGGGAACTTCCCGGAGGTGCTCGGCGCCGCGCCCGCCTCGCTGATGGCGCGCGAGATCGCCACCGCCGGCCCGGGCCAGCTGCGCGCGCTGTTCGTGTCGGCGGGCAATCCGGTGATGTCGGTGCCCGACGGCGACGCGCTGTCGAGCGCAATGGACGAGCTCGACCTGTTCGTCTCGCTCGACCTCTACGTGACCGAGACCAACCGAAACGCCGACTACGTCCTCCCCGCCACCACCTTCCTGGAGCGCGAGGACCTGCCGCTGGCCTTCCTCGGCCTCTACACCACGCCGTTCGTGCAGTGGACCGAGCCGGTGGTGGCGCCGCGCGGCGAGGCGCGCGACGAGTGGGAGGTCATCGACGCCCTGGGCGATGCGCTGGGGATCTCCGTGCTGCCCACGCCGCAGCTGCGGATGCTCGGGCGGCGGCTGGGCAAGCGGGTCACGCCGCGCCGGCTGGTGGACCTGCTGCTGCGCAGTGGCCCGGAGGGCGACTGGTTCGGCCTGCGCCGCCGCGGCCTGTCCGTGAGCCGGCTGCGCGGGAAGCCGCACGGCGTGGTGGTGTCCGAGCACATCGCCACCGGAGTGCTGGGGCGCAAGGTGCGCCACGAGTCGGGCAAGGTCCGGCTCGACTCGCCGGAGATCCGCTCCGAGCTGGAGCGCCTGGCCTCGTCCAACGGCGACGACCCGGCCTTCCCGCTGCGACTGATCGGGCTGCGCGAGCTGCGCTCGCACAACTCCTGGATGCACAACGCACCGCTGCTGATGCGCGGCGGACGCACCCACGCCGCGCGGGTCAACCCCGCGGACGCCGAGCGGATCGGCCTCGTCGACGGAGCGCAGGCCCGCATCGTGTCGCCCTCGGGGTCGGTCGAAGTCCCGGTGCTGGTGACCGACGAGATGACCGAGGGCACCGTCGCCCTGCCCCACGGCTGGGGCCACGCGGGGGGCTGGCAGGTGGCCAACGCCGCGGGCGGCGCCAACTCCAACGTCCTGGCCAGCGCCAGCGCGGACGACCTCGAGCCCCTGGCCGGAATGGCCTTCCTCAACGGGATCCCGGTCCGGCTGGAACCGGTCGCACCACCGGCGCCGGCCCAGGCCGAGCCGACCGCCGAGCCCGCGCCGGTTTAGGCCGCCTGCGAACGCTCGGCCGCCGCTTCCGCCACCAGGCGCGCGGTGAGCTGCTGCGTGAACAGCGCGCGGCGGGCGATGGAGGCGGCGAGGGCGTCGGCGTCCACGGGGCCCGCCAGCCGCTCGCGCAGCTGGAGGAGCCGTAGCGCGCGGGCGCGCGCCGGCCCCACGGGCGGTGCGTCGACCGGCATCGGCGAGGCTTCGGTGGAGTCGAGGTCGCGGAGCAGATGGCTCAGGGTCGTCATGGTCCTATGGTCGGCCTCCGACGCCCCGCAGGACATCGGGTCCTCACCCCATTCGTCGCGCCGGGCGCGACTAGATCCGCCTGGCCGACAGGCTCGCGAGCGACCGGCCGCCGGCCACGCGCACCCGCACGATGTAGAGCCCCCGCGCGAGCCCCGCGGTCCGCAGCACGACTGCTCGCGTCGCCCCCGGCGCCAGCGTCCGGACCGTCCGCAGCACCACGCGGCGCCCACGGAGGATCTCGACCGCCACCCGGGTGGACTCCCCCACGCGCAGCCCGGCCCGCAGCACGCTGCCGAACACCGGGCTCCCCAGCGACGCCGCCCTCAGCCGCCCACAGTCCGCCGGCCGCGCAAAGGACGGAAGCACGGACACGCGCCCGGCCGCGACGCGGAAGCCCACCTCGCGGTGGTCGAGCTTGCCGCTCTCCGCCCGGGCCGAGACCCGGGCCACGTACCAGCCGTCCGCCAGGCGGCTCACGTCCAGCCGCCGGGCCGCCCGGCCGCGCGCCACCCGCACGGCCCGGCGCAGCACCGCGCCCGGCGCGCCCACCCGCAGCACCTCGACCGAAGCCGGCAGGGCAACCAGCGGAGCGAAGGACAGCCGCGCCGCGCGCCGCCCGCGCGCGGACACGCGCACCGACCGCAGCCCGCTCCCCGCCAGGCATCCCAGCTCCGACACCCGCAGCTCCCGCGACGACAGCACCTGCTCGGGGCAGAAGCGCATGTCGTTCCATTCCTTGCGCGAGTACATCCGCGTCTGGTCGCCGTAGTAGGGCGACTGCGGGTTCTCGGACTGCGAGTAGGTGACGATCGAGCGCGCCTCCGGGCAGCCGCCGGCGCCGGTGGGCTTGGCCACCATCACGAAGCTGGACCCGTGGACCACGTCCGGGAAGCCCCGGCCGTTCCAGGGCGCGCTGATCGCGTTGAACACGCCCAGCCCGCCGGGGCCGCCGTGGATCGGGATCTTCTCCGTCCCCCGCAGCTCGTACTGGTAGCCGCGCAGCGGAGCGTTCAGGGGGATGCCGGCGTCGCGCAGGTCCTTGACCGCGTCGGCCAGCGCCTGGCCCACCTGCGGGTTCGACGTGTTCAGCCCACGCGGGGTGTTCACCGGATCGGCCGGGTCGAACTGCGTGCGGTAGATGGACGGGTTGGACACCACGCCGCCCACCGAGGCCAGCGCGCGCGTGGCCCAGCGCCGGAACAGCACCGCGCCCTGGGAGTCCAGGTTGTCCGTGCGATCCCAGCGCTCGAGCACCGGGCACGCCTCGCTCACGTTGACCGGCCCGCTGGAGCCCTGCAGCGTCGGGTTCGCCTTGCAGTAGGCAGCCAGCTCGGCCGCGAACAGCTCGCCGCCGTAGTGGCGGTTGTTGAACACCGTCGCCTGGACGTCGGCCACCGAGAACCGCTTGGTCGTGGCCATCACCAGCCCCAGGCGGGTGCGCAGCGAACGCGCCGTGCGCTCGTCTCCGATGATCCGCGCGAAGCCCTCCAGCCGGGCCTTGGGGTTCGACAGCCAGTAGGAGTCGTTCCCGTTGTGCACGTAGTCGTTGCGGAAGAGGCTCGGCAGCTTGGACGGCCCAAAGATCCCGGGCGCCACGGCGTCGGCGTCGTTGTCCCACTCGCACGCGGACCGCGTGCCGTCCAGGATCGCGACGCCCAGCAGCGAGAAGGTCTGCGCGCCCAGCGCCGTGTTGCACTGCGAGGCCTTGGCGTTGGAGACGTTCGGGATCGACCCGATGTCGGCGTAGTAGGCCTCGCCCGTGGAGTCCGCGGCGATCGTGTTGACCCAGGGGATGCCCTCGTAGCGGCGCTCGATCTGGTCCAGCCGGCGCACGCTCTGCGCGCGGTTGACCTCGAAGAAGTGGTTGAGGTAGCGGAAGTTCCCCCCGTTGGCGTCGGTCATCGTGTACGCGCTCGCCGCGGTCCACGGGAAGGCGGGCAGGCCCAGCAGCGACGTCAGGACGGGACCGTGGCGCGTCGAGTACAGCGTCCGCGTGCGATCGGTCAGGCGGCCATCGGCGCCGGCGACCTTCACGGTCACCCGCTCGGCCTTCATCGGCTCGGGCCGGCCGTCGTAGACGTAGGTGGTCGGCGAGCCCGGCACGAGCCGCTCCTCCACCAGCGTGAAGCGCCGGGCGGTGGAGACCGTGTGGCTCCAGGCCACTCCCTTGGTGGTCCCGATCAGGACCAGGGGCACTCCGTACAGCGACGCGCCCGCCACGTCCACCTGCCCGGGGATGGTCAAATGAGACTGGTACAGGCGCTCGGCGCCCTGCCAGGGGAAGTGCGGGTTGCCCAGGACGATGCCGTGCCCGTCCAGCGTCGCCTCCCGGCCCAGGCCGTAGGCGTTTGACCCCAGGTCGCCAAGACGCGCGAACGCGGGCGCCAGCTGCGCGGCGCTGGTGGCCTGGGCGCCGCCGGTCAGCGGCGCGGCGGACCCGATCCCGTCGATGGCGACGCCCTGGGAGGCCAGCGAGGCGAGCTGGTAGAAGCGCCGGTAGGCGTCGATCTCGGAGATCGGGCGCACCCACGCCTTCCCGCGGCAGGTCGGGTCCGGGAGGTTGTTGACCCCGGTGTCGCGCAGGTAGGCGTTGTAGCCGGCCACGTAGCCCGCGACGCCCTCGCGCACCTCGGGCAGCGGCCCGCGTGGCGGGGCCTGCGCCACCAGCTTCTCGACCACCTTCGCGTCGTTGATGCGTTGGTAGAAGAAGTCGGAGTTGAGGTTGTTGGCCGTGGTGCTGTTGCCCTCGAAGCGCCAGCTGCGGTCGGGCCCGAAGAACCGCGAGCGCTCCGCGCCCACGGTCACGTAGGAGTCGGCGATCGTGCAGATGTTGTCCTGCGCGAACGCGTACCCGTAGCCGTAGCCCAGGCTGCCCCAGTCGCGCGCGAACACGTGCGGGATGCCGTGCTCGGTGCGGCGGATCGTCGCGTCGTAGGCGTCCGCGACCGGCGCCGCGACCACGATCGCGAGCACGGCTCCCACCAGGAACTTGACCCCCCTGCGCACCCTGTCCCCGACCCTACCCGCTGGCCGCCGAAAGATGCTCCGGTTCGCCGGAGCCCTAGGCGGTCTGCTGACCGGGGGCGCTGTTGCTTACGCCGACCACCCGGGCGTCGCCGGCGCACAGCGCGATCGCGGCCAGCACGCGGGCGCGCTGCTCGGGCTCCAGGGCGCGGACCACCGCGGTCACCGGGCCGCGCGCCTCGCCCGACCACAGGCCCCAGGCGATCTCGGCCATCAGCCGCTCGGGGCGGGGCCACTCGCTGGCCTCGCGCTCCAGGGTCTCCCAGTCGATCGTCTTGCGCTCGAAGTCGATGGGCCCGGTGGAGTCGGAGTCGCGCGCGCGCGTGATCCAGGGGCTCTCCAGCAGGTACACAGCCGCCGCCCAGGCCGGCTCGCGCAGGGTCCAGGACGGGACGGTGCCGGGGTAGTCGCGCACGGTCACGCTGACCGCGGAGCGCACCGAGCGCGCCGCTCCGGGCGTGGCCGCGGCGCCGCGCCCCTGCTCGCGGCGATCCAGGCGGTAGCGCGCCGGGGGCCGGCCCAGGCGCCCCTCGGACTCCCCGGGAGTGCGGGCCACGACGCCCGCCACCATCAGCGCGCGCAGGTGCGTGCGCACCGTGTTGCGCTGCGCGTTCACGGCGTCGGAAAGCTCGTCGAGCGATGCCGACTCCCGATCGGACAGATGACGCACGATCCGCAATCGGATCGGGTTAGCCACCGCCTCCAGCCACCCCGCCTGAGGTCCCACAAAGGGGAAGATACCGTGAGCAAAGGTGAGAAAAAAGCCCTGGTGCGAAGCGTGCAGCGAAAAAGCCGCCGCTCACTCCCCCAGGATCGCGCCGTCCTCGACGCGCCGGGGCCCCACCAGGTCGACGTCGCCGCGGGCCACCACGCCGGCCCCGAAGGTCACGTCGCCGCGCACGCGCAGGCGCCGGCAGTCCACCAGGGACGGCGGCCCCGCGGGGAAGCGGGCCTCGAAGTCGTCGAGCAGCTTGTAGTACGCCGGGTCCAGGTCGACCAGCGGCGGCCCGCCATCCAGCCCCGGGACCTCCACGATCCGCGCGTCGCCGGTGAGCTCGTAGCAGTCCGAGCGCAGGGCCAGCAGGTCGTTGGTGGTCTTGACCGGGGCGAAGCGCTCGCGCGCCACGCGCAGCGCGGCCGCGCCCTCGAAGACGGAGATGGCGGAGCCCATCGCCGTCTCCAGCTGGAACACCGCGGGCGAGGAGGAGTCGCCCGGGTCGACGGTCTTGCGGTTGACGATCATCGGCAGGCCCAGCACGTTGTCGCGGGCGGCCAGGACGTCGCCCAGCGCCCGCAGGTCGACCCACAGCGTGTTGGTGTTGAAGAAGCGGTGGCGCTCGACGTCCTGGAACGCGTCCAGGTCCGACTCCGGCGTCTGCGCGATCTCGCGCAGCACGAGCTGCCCGTCGGAGGCGCGCGCCGCCAGGTGGCCGCCCTTGCGGTCGGCCTCCGTGCGGTCGGCGACCTCCATCAGGAACGGGATCCGCTGTCCGGCGAACCAGGCCAGGATGCGCGGGTCCAGCACGGCGCCGAGGTTGTCGGAGTTCGACACGAAGGCGTAGCGGTACCCGGCGCCCAGCAGCGAGTCGAGCATCCCGCTCGTGACCAGCGCGGTGTACAGGTCGCCGTGGCCGGGCGGGCACCACTCGAGGTCGGGGTCCGCCGGCCAGCTGACCGGCATCAGGTCGTCGACGAGCAGCTTGGGCTCCTTGTTCTGGACGAAGTCCAGCGGGACGTCGGCCTCGATGCCGTCGTGGCCGGCCAGGGCGGCCAGCGAGTCCTCGCGCGTGTAGAAGGAGTTCATCAGCACCAGGGGCAGGCGGGCCCCGTGGCGCGCGCGCAGATCGAGCACCTGGCGGACGATCACGTCGAGGAAGGTGAGCCCGTCCTTGACCGGCAGCAGCGACTTGGCGCGGGTCATGCCCATGCTGGTGCCCAGCCCGCCGTTGAGCTTGATCGCCACGGCCTGGTCCAGCACCTGCGCCGCGTCGGACGGGTCGGGCAGATCCTCGGCGGAGGGCAGCGACGGCACCGGCGCGATCGAGTCCTCGGGCACCATGCCCGTCTCCCCCGCCTCCAGCTGGCGGTAGTAGTGGCGGAAGGTGGCGATGGCCACGTCCGGCACCCCGGCCGCCGCCATCTTCTCCTCGCTCGCCCGCAGCCCCTCCGCGCTCACGCCGCCGATCCTATTAGGGTCGTGCGCGCGTGCTGCCCAACCTCCGCGCCTGGCCCTACCGTCTCGCGTCGAGGCTGCTGCCGCTGTATCGCTACGTGCGCCGCCCCACGGTTCACGGGGTGCGGTGCGTGATCGTGCGCGGGGACGAGGCCCTGCTGGTGCGCCACACCTACGGCGACCGCCGCTGGGCCTGGCCCGGCGGGTTGGTGCGCCGTCGCGAGGCGCCCGCGGCCACGGCGCGTCGCGAGGTGCGCGAGGAGCTGGGCTTCGACCTCACCGTGTGGGAATCGCTCGGGGAGCTGGACTACCGCGGCTCCGACCGGGCACGTCACGTGGTGTCGTGCTTCCTCGCGCAGGCCGGGCCCGGGGATCCCGTGCTCAGGCGGGCTGAGATCGCTGAGGTCCGGTGGGCGCCGCTGTACGCCATCCCGGCGGAGTCGCTGGACGGCACCGCCGAGATCGCCCGCCGCGCGCTGGCGGCGCGCGGCTAGCCCGCTACGGCCGGGCGGGGTCCTTCTCGGCCTGGCACCACGTGCCGCCGCACACGTCGATCACCACGCCGTTGGGAGCCAGGAAGGCCGCCTTCTGGCGCCGGCCGGCCACCGTGTAGCGGATGTCGCCGTGCGGGTCCACGCCCGGGTGCTCGGGGATGTTGCTGAGCGGCTGGTCGGGCACGCGGGCCAGGCCTCCGCCCGGCTCCCACACGACGATGGCCGAGCCGGAGAACGGGAAGCGCGCGATTCGCGGGATCCCCCACATCGGCACCTTGTCGTGGCTGGTCCCCGGCGCGTACGTGCTGCGCGGCGTGCTCGCGCCGTTGGTGCGGGCCTCGATCTCGGCCGCGGCGGGCGCCACCTGGTGGTCGCCGCGCGCCACGTGCATCAGCACCGTGTGGGACGGCGTGCCCGGCGGGGGGCTGGTGGTCATGTGCGCGGCCCAGCCGTCGGTCTCGCCCCGGTCCCACAGCAGCTGGACCAGGGAGAGGATGAGCGGGCGCGATGCCTCGTCCGGGTAGGCGACGTTGAAGGGGATGCGGTACGTCTTCCAGTTCGAGCTGCGCGTCAGCAGCAGCGAGAAGTTCATCCCGGGCACGCCCAGCACCGCGCGCTGGAAGTCGGGCGCGACGGCGGTGAGCGCGCCGCCCATGATCCCGCCCTGCGAGTTGCCGTCGTAGTACAGGGCGGACGTGTCGAAGGCCGGGCGGCCACCCACCTGGAAGGCGGCGTTGGCGGCGAAGCCCTGGGCGTGGCGCATGAGCCGGCCCAGGTACATGAAGTTGACGAACCCCTGCTGGAGGGAGTCGGCGATCTCCGGGAAGCGCCCGAAGTCGCCGATCACGCTGACCACGTTGTTCAGGGCCACGCTGTCGAACCCGGTCCAGTTGGTGGCGCAGAAGGTGAAGTTGTGCTCGTTGGCCATCAGCGCGACGTGGCTTCCCTGAACCCCCTCGCTCCCATTGCCCAGCAGCCCGTGGCCGTAGAGGGCGGCCCGGCCCGGCCCGCCCGCCGCGGCGCGCGGGATCACGCACGTGAACTCGGCGGCCTGGACATTGCCGGCCGTCCGGCGCGGCCGCCCCGCGGAGTCGAGGCTGAAGCGTCCGCCCGGGGTGCAGCCGGCCGTGGTCAGGTAGCACGGCACCGTGAACGTGCCGGTGACGCGACGCAGGATGTTGGGGTTCTCCGCCGGCGTGAAGTCCGTCACGCCGGCGACCTGGAAGGCGGGGGCGCTTCCCGCCACCCGCAGGTCGCGCAGGTTGGTGTCCCCGAGCTGGCGGAAGGCGTCGTTGCGCATCGACAGCGTCCGCGTCTCCAGCGAGGTCTGCGAGCCGACGGTGAAGTCCCAGATCGTGTGCAGGCTGGCGGTGCTCACGCGCGCCCGGGCGGCCAGCGCCAGCAGGGCGCGCACCTTGGGGTCGCGCGTGCGAGCCCGAGCCAGGCCGGCCGCCGGGCCGATCCGCCCGCCGGCCGCGGTGCGCAGACCGCGGACGACCATCACGTAGCGGTGGCCCTCGAGCAGGTTGCGCGCGGGGTGGACGAGCAGCATGCGGGCGGCGTCCGTGGTCGCGTTCGCGTCCAGCTCGGCCCAGTGGGCCATCGGCTTCAGCGTCTTGGCGTCGAAGATGACGATGGGCGCGGTGCGCTTCAGCGAGGCGCCGATGTCGGTGATGGGCGCCAGGCCCGAGCGCCGGAAGGCCGCGTCGTTGGCCAGGCCGGGGACCTGCAGCACCAGCTGCGACCCGGGGCTGAACCCGTCCAGGCGGTTCTGGTCGGCGGTGTCGATCGCCTTGCCGTCCTTGTTGCGCGGCGTGCACGTCGTGGAGATGCGCACGCGGCGCCCGGTGGGGCTGCGCCGGTCGGCGACGGTGAAGGCGTCGTTCGGGAACGGAAGGAGCCCCCGCGCCCCGTCCAGGTAGCGACAGGCCTTGGGAACCGCGGCGGCCGCCGGGGCGGCGGCGTAGGCCGCCCCGAGCAGGCTCGTCGCAACGATGAGCGTCCGTGTCAAGCGCGCGATGCCCCGACCCTACTACCCACCGGATTAAGGGGCGGGAACGCCGGTATCCGCGGGCGAGCCTGCTACCTTGACCGGGCGGGCGGCGCCGCTGCCTGCGAGGTTCTTGGTCTCGAGCGCTCCAGCGATCCGGGTCAGTCGAATCTCCCGCATCGTTTGGCGCAGGGCATTTCGCCCGCGCCGCAAAGGAGTTCTCATATGTCTTCGCAGTCCTTCGCCGATCTCGGCGTGTCCAAGGCGGTGGTCGGCGCTCTGAGCGCCCGAGGCATCGCCGATCCCTTTCCCGTCCAGCGGCTCGTCGTCCCCGACGTGCTCGCCGGGCGCGACGTGCTCACCAAGTCGCCCACCGGCTCGGGCAAGACCCTGGCCTTCGGCGTGCCGATGGCCGACCTGCTGCAGGCCGACGGCCCGCGCCAGGCGGCGCTGATCCTCGTCCCCACCCGCGAGCTGGCCAGCCAGATCGTGGACGAGATGCGCGACGTCTGCCACGCCCGCGCGCTCTCCATCGCCGCCGTCTATGGCGGCGCCGGCATCGAGCGCCAGAGCAAACTGGCCCGCAAGGCGCACATCCTGGTCGCCACCCCCGGCCGCCTGGAGGACCTGATCGAGCGGCGCGCCGTGTCGCTTTCGCAGGTGCGCATCCTGGTGCTAGACGAGGCCGACCGGATGCTCGACATGGGCTTCCGTCCCGTCGTGGACCGCATCGTGTCCCAGACGCCGGGCAAGCGCCAGACGCTCTTCTTCTCGGCCACGCTGGACGGCGAGGTCGGCCGCCTGGCCGACCAGTACACGCGCGACGCGCGCCGCCACCAGCACGCCCATCCCGTCGAGCAGCGCTTCGACATCGAGCACCGGTTCCTGCCCGTGCGCCACGAGGCCAAGCTCGAGACTCTGGTCCGCGAGCTGCGCGACACCGACCGCGGCCGCACTCTCGTCTTCGTCCGCACCAAGCGCGGCGCCGACCGCCTGGTCAAGCGCCTGCGCAACCACGACGTGACCGCGGTCGCCATGCACGGCGACAAGTCGCAGTCCCAGCGCGAGAAGGCACTGGCCAACTTCGAGCGCGGCGGAGTGGACACGCTGGTCGCCACCGACGTCGCCGCCCGCGGGCTGGACGTCGAGGGGATCACCCACGTGATCCAGTTCGACGCCCCCGGCGACCATGACGACTACGTCCACCGCGTCGGCCGCACCGGCCGCGCCGGGCGGACCGGAGTCGGCATCACGTTCGTCCTGCACGACCAGGCGCGCGACGTGCAGAAGATCGCCGAGCGCCTGTCCCTGCACTCCGAGTTCGGACGCTCCGGGCTCTCCTCCCAGGCCGGCTCCGGGCATCCCGCCCGCGGCTCGGGCCGGGGTGGCCGCCAGCGGCAGCGCTCGGGCCGGCGGCGCTGACCAGGGCCGCCATGAGCGCCACCCGCGAGGACCTGCGCAACGTCGCGATCGTCGCCCACGTCGACCACGGCAAGACCACTCTGGTCGACGCCATGCTGTGGCAGTCGGGCGCGTTTCGCGCCAACCAGGACGTGGCCGATCGCGTCATGGACTCGATGGACCTCGAGCGCGAGAAGGGCATCACGATCCTGGCCAAGAACACGGCCGTGCGCTACGGCGACGTGAAGCTGAACATCGTCGACACGCCCGGCCACGCCGACTTCGGTGGCGAGGTCGAGCGCGGGCTGACCATGGTCGACGGCGTCCTGCTGCTGGTGGACGCGAGCGAGGGGCCGCTCCCCCAGACGCGGTTCGTCCTGCGCAAGGCGCTGGAGGCCCGCCTGCCGGTGATCCTCGTGATCAACAAGGTCGACCGCCCGGACGCCCGCATCGCCGAGGTCGTCGACGAGGTCTACGAGCTGTTCCTGGACCTCGACGCCGACGAGGAGCAAATCGAGTTCCCGATCGTCTACACCAACGCCCGGGAAGGACGTGCCGGACTGGCCGAGGGCGAGCTGGCCGCCGACCTGCGCCCGCTGATGGACCTGCTGGTGCAGCGCATCCCGGCGCCGCGCCACGAGCCCGGCCATCCGCTCCAGGCCCACGTCACCAACCTCGACGCCTCCCCCTACGTGGGGCGCCTGGCCCTGTGCCGGGTGCGCAACGGGACGATCCGACGCGGGCAGGCCGTGGCCTGGTGCCGTGCCGACGGCTCGGTCCAGCGCGCCCAGGTGGGCGAGCTGTACGTGACCGAGGCGCTGGACCGCGTGGACACCGAGGAAGCCGGGCCGGGCGAGATCATCGCCGTGGCCGGCATCCCCGAGATCACAATCGGCGAGACACTGGCCGACCCCGAGGATCCGCGCCCCCTGCCGGTGATCATGGTCGACGAGCCGTCGCTGTCGGTCACCGTCGGCATCAACACCTCACCGCTGGCGGGGCAGGACGGCTCCAAGCTCACCGCCCGCCAGGTCCGCGCGCGGCTGGACCAGGAGCTGGTGGGCAACGTGTCGCTGCGCGTGCACGACACCGAGCGCCCGGATGCCTGGGAGGTGCAGGGCCGCGGCGAGCTGCAGCTGGCGGTGCTGGTGGAGATCATGCGCCGCGAGGGCTACGAGCTCACGGTCGGCCAACCGCAGGTGGTCACCCGCGAGATCGACGGGAAGCTGCACGAGCCGGTGGAGCGGATGGCCGTCGACGTGCCCGAGGACTACGTCGGCGTGGTCACCCAGCTGCTGGCGCTGCGCCGCGGCGCGCTGGAACAGATGGTCAACCACGGCACGGGCCGCGTGCGGATGGAGTACCTCGTCCCCGCCCGCGGGCTGATCGGTTTCCGCACCGAGTTCCTCACCGAGACCCGCGGCACCGGCCTGCTGCACCACGTCTTCGACCGCTGGGCGCCGTGGGCCGGCGACATGCGCACGCGGCCGACAGGGTCGCTGGTGGCCGACCGCCGCGGCACCACCGCGCAGTTCGCGCTCATGAACCTCCAGGAGCGCGGGATCCTGTTCGTCGGACCGGGCGAGGAGGTCTACGAGGGCATGATCGTGGGCGAGAACGCCCGCGGCGAGGACCTCGACGTCAACCCGGTCAAGGAGAAGCACCTGACCAACATCCGCTCCTCCACCGCCGACCAGCTCGTCCGCCTCGTGCCCCACCGCCAGCTCTCGCTGGACCAGGCGATGGAGTTCCTGCGCGAGGACGAGTGCATCGAGGTGACGCCCGACGTGGTCCGCCTGCGCAAGGCGATCCTCGACGGGACCGAGCGGGTGAAGGCCGCGCGCCGCTCCAAGAGCCCCACGGCCTAGCCGCCGCATGACACCGATAAGATGCAGACCGAGCGACCCCCGTAACGGTCCGCTCGGGAGACTCATGACCACACATGCCCCGCACCACTTGGACGGATGAGCGCTTGGACGACCTCGTGAGGAACTTCGACCACCGGTTCGACCAGGTGGACCGCCGATTCGAACAGGTGGACCGCCGGTTCGACCGGATGGACGCGGAGATCGCCGGGCTGCGCGGCGAGATGACGGCCGGCTTCGCGGCGCTGAACGAGCGCATCACCACCGTCCTGCTCGGACTGTGCGTCGCGCTGATCGGCGCGGTCGGCGCCCTCATCGCCGCCGTCGCGTTCTAGGCGGGCGTTCTAGGCGGGCGTTCTAGGCGGCCGTGCCGGCGCGCTCGCGCGCGGCGAGCTCGGCCACGCGGGCGCGGTGCGTCGCGCCGCCGCCGAGGAACGCGCTGTCCATCTGAGCGCGCTTGAACAGCCAGTGCACGTCGGCCTCCCAGGTGAAGCCGATGCCGCCGTGCAGCTGGATCGCCGCCGACGCCGTGGAGCGCCCGGCCTCCGAGGTCCAGGCCTTGGCCATCGCCGCCGCCATGGGGAGCTTCTCGGGGTCCGCGTCGGCGGTCCAGGCCGCGTAGTAGGCGGCCGAGCGCCCGCCCTCGGTGTCCAGCAGCATCTGCGCGGCCTTGTGGTGCACGGCCTGGAAGACGCCGACCGGCACGCCGAACTGCTTACGCTCCTTGACGTACTCCACGGTCATGTCCAGGCCGCGCTGGCCCAGGCCGACCAGCTCGGCCGACACGGCGGCCAGGCCGCGGTCGACGGCCGCGCCCACGTCGCCCTCCAGTGGCTCGCCCGCGGCGGCGACGCGCCCGTACCGCCGGGTGGGGTCGATCGCGTCCACCGCCTCGACCGCGTCGCCCTCCACCAGCGAGGCCGTGCGCTCGGCGAGGTCGACCACGACGACCACGTCCGCGCCCGGGGCGTCCGGGATCAGCCCGTCGGCCGTCCCCAGCGCGCCGCGCAGCTCGCCGGACGCCAGCCCGCCCAGCCAGCGCTCGCGCTGGGCGTCCGAGCCGGCGTGCTCGAGTGCGAGCGCCGCCAGCGCGGTGCCCAGGAACGGCGTCGCCGCGCAGGCGTAGCCCAGCTCCTCCAGCAGGATCGCCAGCTCCACGGCGCCCAGGCCCTGGCCGCCGTGCTCCTCGGCCACGGCGATGCCCGGCCAGCCCAGCTCCGCGAGCTCCTTGGTCAGCGCGTCGTCGTAGGCGCCAGCCTCGGCGGACGCGCGCACCTTGTCCCAGCCCGAGCGGCTGGTCAGCAGGTCGCGCGCGGTGCGCTTGATGTCCTGCTGGTCGTCGGTGAGCGTGAAGCGCATCTAGCGGGCCCGGGGCAGGCCGAGGACGCGCTCGGCGACGATGTTCTTGAGGATCTCGGTGGTCCCGCCCTCGATCGAGTTGCCGCGGGCGCGCAGCAGCTCGTAGGCCCAGGGCGTGCCCGCGGTCAGGGCCTCGGGCCCGACGAGGTCGGGTGCGAGCTGCGTGAGCAGCTGGTTGGTCTCCGACCACAGCCACTTGACCAGCGAGCCCTCGGGACCGGGCTGGCCGTACTGCTCGATCACGCTCAGGCCGCGGTAGGCGGTGAGGCGCAGGATCTCGGTGCGGATGTGCAGGTCGGCCAGCTTGTCCGCGACGCGCGGGTCGTCCAGCGCACCGCTCGCGGCGGCCTCGTCCATCAGCTCGTCGAGCAGCTGGCGCAGGCGGACCTGGAGGAAGAAGCCCAGGCCGGCGCGCTCGTTCATCAGCGTGGTGAGCGCGACCTTCCAGCCGTTGCCCACGCCGCCGATGACGTTCTCGTCGGGGATGCGGGCCTCCTCGATGAACAGCTCGTTGAACTCGGCCTCGCCGGTGATCTGCACCAGCGGCCGGACCTGGACCGCGTCCTGCTCCATGTCCATCAGGAAGTAGGTGAGGCCCTTGTGCTTGGGCGCATCGGTGTCGGTGCGGGCGACGAGCATGCACCACTTCGACCACTGCGCGGCGCTCGTCCACACCTTCTGGCCGGTGACGATCCACTCGTCCCCCTCCTGGCGCGCGCGGGTCTTGAGCGCGGCGAGATCGGAGCCGGCGTCGGGCTCGGAGAAGCCCTGGCACCAGATCTCCTCCGCGGACAGGATCGGCGGCAGGTAGCGCTCCTTCTGCTCGTCGGTCCCCCACACCATCAGGGTCGGACCGCCCAGCAGCAGGCCCAGGACGTTGGCGGGCAGCGGCGCCCGCGCGCGGCCCATCTCCTCGAAGAAGATCGCGGTCTGCATCAGCGACGCACCCCGGCCGCCGTACTCGGTCGGCCAATGCACGCCCGCCCAGCCACCCTCCTGGAGTCGCCGCTGCCAATCTCGGCGCCACGCGAAATCCTCCTCGTCCCCCTGAGGGCGCTCACCGGCGGCGTTGGCGCCCAGCCACTCGCGCAGCTCGTCGCGGAAGGCGGTTTCCTGATCGGTGAAGGTGAGGTCCACGGGCGTAACCCTAGTCGGGTGCCTGTAGGGCTCGCCTTGCTACGCTGTAGCCCTATGGCTACAGACATCCCCCAGCGCCAGTTCCGCAACAACACCGCCGACCTCCTGCGGCGTGTGGAGGCCGGCGAGCGGCTGCGGATCACGGTCCATGGTCATCCGGTGGCGGAGCTCGTTCCGGTCGAGAAGGCGCGGACCTACGTGCCTTTCGAGGACATCGTGCGCGAGCTTCGCGGTCTGATGGACCCGGGCGATCGGCTCGATCGGGAGCTTCATGAGCTCGACGACGAGCCGCGCGATCCGTTCGCGTGAAGCGCGCGCTGCTGGACACCTCGTTCGTGATCGCGCTCGCGCGCGGCGAGGAGATCGCCCTGGACGATCCGCCACAGGAGGCGGCGATCTCCGCGGTGACGCTGTGCGGTCTGCACCACGGCGTCCTGATCGCCGGAGACGACCAGCGAGCGGGCCGGCTGGCCACCCTGGCCTGGGTCGAGCGCCGCTTTTCCGTCTTACCGGTCGACGCGCGCGTGGCACCGCACTACGGGCGCCTGCTGGCCCAAGCTCGCCGCCGTCGAGGCCGCCGGCTCGCCACCGCCGACGCGCTGATCGCCGCCACCGCCGCCGCCCACGACCTCGCCCTGATCACGCTCGACCGGGACTTCCGGCGACTCACGGGCCTCGAGGTCGTGGTCGTCTAGCGACCGATCAAGCCGCCGCCCCGCCCAGCAGCAGCTTCCCCTGCACGTCCAGGATCGGCCCCGCCAGCTCCGCCAGACCCTCGGTCCCGGACCGCGCCACGCGGTCGGTGACCAGCTCGTTGATGGCGCCCACGCAGGCGCGG
>JAWVFR010000031.1:0-18383 GCA_033855845.1 Solirubrobacteraceae bacterium | reverse complement strand
GACGATCTCGATCTCCTTGTCGAACTCGTCGGCGATGACCTGGATCGCGTCGTCGGACAGCGTCTGCGTGAGCGTCGCCATCTCGCCCAGGCTCATCAGCTTCTTGATGATCTCCGGGACACCGATGCCGAGGTACTCCGCGACGTCCTTGACGGTCGAACCGGAGTTCACGCGGATGACGTCTGGCTTCAGCGAGGAGACGTCCTGCGCGACGGGCTCCTCGTAGGTGCCGCGCCGGCGCCGGCCGCCGCGACGGCGGGGCGGGCGATTCGGGGGACCGCCACCAGGGCCGCCACCTGGGCCACCGGGACCGCCCGGGCCGCGTCGCGCGGCCTGGGAGTCGATGACGACCCGGCGGACGCCGCCGGCCGTGCCGGGAGCGCGCTCGCCCTGCAGCGAGGAACGCGTGGGCCGACGGGATCCAGGCCCGCCCGCCCCGCCCGCCGCACCGCCGGCGCCGTTGGTTCCGGCCTCCGGCTTGGGCTTGGGCTTCGCCTTGGGCTTGGGCGGGGTCTTCGGGGCAAGGTTCTCCGCGCGCGGGGCGCGGGCGGTGCCGTGACCGAAGCCGGCTTGCCGCAAGACCGGCGCAGCCGGTTTCTTGGCGGCGCCGTTGCTCGCGATCGCCTTGGGCTTGGGCTTGCCGGTCAACGCGGCGTCGGCGAGCTTCTCGTCCACGGCGGTTGCGGCGGCCTTCACGTCCAGCCCGTAAGCGTTCAGGCGCTTAAGGACCTCCGGAAGGGGCATCTGGTACTGCTTGGCTAGCTCGTGGACGCGCTTCTTGGCCATGTTTTCGTTAAGTCTACGGTGTCCTGGGAGAGGGATACGGGCGCTTTGAAGGCGCGGTTGAAGGCGCGACGAGCTGTCGCTGCCTCGATGCAATCGCGAGTGGGATGCAGCCAGGCGCCCCTGCCGGGCAGAGACGCGGCAGGATCCAGCACCGCGCAGCCATTCACGTTAGCGAAACGGGCAAGATGCGCCCGGAGCGCAACTTGCCCGCACCCGATGCAGCGCCGCCGAGCCTCGCCTTGAAGGTCGGATGATCGGGGTGGGGTGGCGGGGCTGCCCGCCTTCAAATTACGGGGTGGGGCGGCGGGGCTGCCCGCCTTCGAACTACGCGCCGACGCGATCGGTGTCCTTGTTGGCAAGCGCCTGGTGCGCGTCCAGACCGCAGTAGCGCGATCCCGGCAGCGCGGCGTTCGGGCAGCGGCGACCGTTGCCGAGGATCGCGGCACAGCGACCGCCGGTCTCCTCCTCCTCGCCGTACCCGGAGTCCTGCTCCTCCTTGGCGAACTCCGTCTCGGAGCGAATGTCGACCCGCCAGCCGGTCAGGCGCGCGGCGAGCCGCGCGTTCTGGCCCTCGCGGCCGATCGCCAGGCTGAGCTGGTCGTCGGGGACGATGACCGTGGCCTGTTTGTTGGTGTCGTCGACGAGGACCTCGCGCACACGCGCGGGCGAGAGCGCCTTGGCCACGAACCGGGCCGGCTCCTCGTTGTACGGGATGATGTCGATCTTCTCGCCGCGCAGCTCGGAGACGACCATGCGCACGCGCGAGCCGCGCGGGCCGACGCACGCGCCGACCGGATCCACGCCGTCGGCGTGCGAGACCACCGCGATCTTCGAGCGGTAGCCGGGCTCGCGCGCGACGTTCTGGATCTCGACCAGACCGTCCGCGATCTCCGGCACCTCGAGCTCGAACAGCGACCGGATCAGCTCGGGCGAGCGGCGCGACACGATGATCGACGGCCCCTTGGACTGGTTCGAGACGTCGGTGATGATCGCCTTGATGCGCTGGCCGTGGTCGTAGCGCTCGCCGTGCACCTGCTCGCCGCGCGGCAGCAGCGCCTCCACGCGCTCGCGCAGCTGCACGAGCGTGTAGCGCGAGTCGGACTGCTGGACGATTCCGGTGATCAGCTCGCCGACGCGGTCCTGATACTCGTTGTACATCATGTCGCGCTCGGCCTCGCGGATCCGCTGCAGGATCACCTGCTTGGCGGTCTGTGCGGCGATGCGCCCGAAGTCGTCGGGCGTGACGTTGCGCTCGTCGATCTGGTCGCGGTACTCCTCGAACTTGACCGGGTCGATCTCCGGGTCCTCGGGCTCACGCATCTCCCCCGTCTCGGGGTCGACGGTCGTGCCCTCGTCGATGGTCTCGACGATCAGCTGCGCCTCCAGGCGCTCGGGGATGATCAGCTCGAAGACGACGAAGTCGCCGGTGTCCCGGTCCATCTCGACGCGGGCGTACTTCGCGGAGCCGGGCTGCTTCTTGTAGGCCGACAGCAGGGCGTCCTCGAGCGCGACCATGAGCTTCTCGTGCGAGATGCCCTTCTCCGCGGCCAGGGCCCGAGTGGCCTCCAGGATCTCCTTCGACATGTGCTACTCCCCCACCAGGTTGGAACGCCTGATCTCGGCGTACGGGATCGACAGGATGCCGCCCGGCGCGGCCAGCGTGACGTCGGCCTCGTCGGCGGCCACGAGCTCGCCGGTGACGCTCTTGTGAGCGTCCGGCGCGGGCCCGGGCAGCGGGTTGCGCGTGCGGATGCGCGCGCGTCGGCCGAGGAAGCGACGGAAGTGCTCGGGGCGCGTCAGGGGACGCTCCGAGCCGGGCGACGAGACCTCGAGCGCGTACTGCTCGCGCAGCGGCTCGAGGTGACGGGTGACGCGCTCGCACAGCTCCAGCGAGACGCCGGCGGGATGATCGATGAACACGCGCAGGGTGCCGCCGCCGACCCTCTCGGCCAGCAGGACCTCGACCTCGGGCTCGGCTGTGGCCAGCCGGGCCTCGACATCGCCCTGGATCGCGTTCATAAAACTCCCTCCTGAAAATGAAAAGAAGTGGGCCGGCGCCCACTTCCGAAACGGCTCCGGCCCAAGGCCGGCTATCGAAAGCTTCAGTGCGAGGATAGCACCGCAATGCACGAAGGTCAGGGCGCCGCACAGGACATCGTGGACCGTTATCTCGAGGGACTCGAGGGCGAGACGCGGCGCGTGGCGGCGGGCGAATGGGGCCTGTCCGTCGAAGCCGCCGGCTGGCCGCTGCACGTCGGCGTGGCGCTGCGCGACGGGCTGCTGCGCGCCCAGGCCGAGGTGCTCGGCGCCGGGCAGATCGACCCGCACGTGCTGCTGCACTGGAACCGCAACCTTCCGCTCGCGCGCTTCTCCGAGACGAGCGCCGGGGACGTGTGGGTCCAGGCCGACCTACCGGTCGAGGCGGTCAGCGAAGCGCGCCTCGACGGCCTGCTGGGGCTCGTCGTCCGCGTCGCCACCCAAGCGCGAGAAACCGCGCGGAACCGTCCTACCTAGAGGTCGCTATCCCGACCTCTATGCAGGACAGTGGGCTAGGCGGCTTCGGAGCGCTGGCGGTAGAGGCGGTAGTCCGCGCGTTCCGGGCGCATGCGCGCGGCGAGGGCGAGTGGGCGGCGGGCTTCGGCGTGGCGGCCCAGCTGCTGCAGGGAGCGCCCGAGGCAGAAGAGGGCGTAGTCGTCGGTCGGCGCGCGCTCCACGACGGCCTCGAACTCCCTACGGGCCTGCTCGTAGCGCGCCGTGCGGAAGAAGGCGCGGCCGAGCGCCTCGCGGATCGAGGTCTTGTCGGGATCGAGGTCGCGGGCCTGCGCCAGCGGGACGGCGGCGGCGTGGTAGTCGCCGGCGTCCAGCAGCGCCGTGCCGCGCTGAAAGAGGTCGTACACGGATTCCATGCCCTCATTTTAGTAACCCGCGCCAGCCCCCCGGCCTGGGTGGCAGCGCCCACAGGGCGCGCAGCCGGCCCGTCCACCCCAGCCCCTGCGCGAGCGCCCGGCGCAGCCCGCGGCGCTGGCCCGCCGTGGGCGCCGGTCCGCCGAAGCCGTAGCGGCGCTCGCGCAGTGCGCGCAGGTACGCGGCGGCCGGGCCGTTCGGTCCCAGGCGGCGCTCCAGCGAGGTCAGGGTGATCGCGTCCTGCGCCGGGCGCCCGGCGCGGCGCAGCGCGCGGCGCAACTCGGCCAGTTGCTCGTCCCCGGGTGCCCCGGCGCCGCCGCCCGGCCCCGGCCGCCGCACCCGCCCGGCGCCGGCGGCCACCGCGGTTCCCGCCAGGGCGAGCACAGCCAGGCCGGCCAGGATCGCGGCCGGCGACGGTCCTCCCCCGCTCCCGGCGCCCGCGGCGCGCGGGCCCGCCTCGGGGACGTCTCCGCGCCGGGCGATCCCGCCCGCCCCGCGCGGCGCGTCGAAGCTGGGCAGGTCGACGTTGATCAGCTGCGAGCGGGCCGGCGACGCGGACGGCGTGGGATCGAACGTGACCCACCCGTAGCCGGGGAAGTACGCCTCGACCCAGGAGTGGGCGTCGAGGTCGCGCACCACGTAGTCGCGGCGGCGCCGGTCGTAGGCGCCGGGCGAGAACCCGCCGGCCACGCGGGCCGGGACGCCGCCCATCCGCAGCAGCAGCGCCATCGCGCCCGAGAAGTGCTGGCAGTAGCCGAGCCGGTCGTCGAACAGGAACGCCTCCAGGGGCACGGCGTGGCGCGGCGGGCTCTCCGAGTACGCGAAACCCGTCCCCAGGAAGGCGAGGATCCGCCGCGCGTACTCGTAGGGCGTGCGCGACCGGGCCGCGAGCCGCTGGGCCAGGGCCCAGCTGCGCGCGTAGTCCGAGTCGCGCAGCAGCGTGCCGGCGCCCGCGTAGGCGACACCGTCCGGGCCGGTGAGGACGTCGGCCCGTGCGCCGCGCCCATCGAAAGGAGCGAAGCGCACGTCGGCCAGCTCCGGGAGGCCGTTGGCCTGGCCGCGAGCGGTGGTGCGGATCCCGAGCGTCGTGTAGAGCGGCGAGAGCTGGCCGTAGCCGGTTCCCGCCGTCGCCATCTGCGCGGGCGTCGGGCGGGGGACGTAGACGTCGGCCGCGTAGGAGTCGCCGCGTTTCAGCGCGTCCTCGAGCGCGAACGTCCCCGGGCTCGCGCGCGCCACGGCGGCGCTGGGCGGCCGCACCAGGCCGAGCGTCGTGCCCGCGGTCACGGCGTCGTGGCCGCCCAGGCCCTGGACCGACACCTGGATGCGCTCGCGCCAGCGCGCCGTCGCCCCGGACCCCGCCGGGACCTCGTCGGACAGCGGCGTGCGCGCGGTCGAGAGCGAGGGCGACGCCCGCCAGCGACGCCCGTCGAACTCGTCCACGTTCTCCGCCTTCCAGTACGTCGCGCGCCGCGCCTTGATGCGCAGCAGGTCGCGACCGTCGCGCGGCCAGTCCAGCGGTCCGTACGCGTGGGTGAAGTCGAAGGTCAGCGGCGCGGCCGGGGCCAGCGACTGGGCCAGGCGCTGGTAGTCGAGCCACGGCCGCGCACGGTCCACCGACGGGGCCGCGGCCAGGCCGAGGCCCAGCGCGGCGGCCAGCGCGACCGCGGCCGCGGCTGCGCCGGCGAACAGGACCCGCTCCAGCCACAGGAAGGCCGCGATCCCGGCGGCGAAGGCGGCGCCGCGCAGCAGCGGCTGGCCCAGGACTAGGTCCACGGCCGGGACGGCATAGAGCACCATCAGGGCGACCAGTCCGGCCACGTGGCCCGCGCGACCGGGCCCGCGAGCGGGCCAGAAGGCCGCCGCGGCGCCCAGGACGGCCAGCCCTCCGCCGATCGCGAGCAGCGTGAGACGGGGCCAGTCGTCCACGCCCGAATAGGGGATCCGCAGGTCGGGCAGGGCCTGGACGCCCTGGGTCAGGCCCGCGGCCAGGTCCCCCCACCCACTCGGGACCAGCAGCCGCGCCGGGATGCCGGCCGCCGCCAGGGTCAGAAGCACCGCGGCCAGGGTGACTCCGGCCGCGGCGACGTGGCGGGCGGGGCCGGGCAGCCGCGCGCACGCGCCCAGGGCCACCCCGGCGGCGAGCCCGGCCGCGACCGTAAGCAGCATCCGACCCCCCGCCCCGGGGGCCACCAGCAGGCCCCAGTGCAGCGCGGCGAACGCGGCGAGGATCGCGTAGCCGATGAGGCGCGCGGCCCGCCGGGTGAACAGCGGGCGCGAGAACCCGGCCGCCGGGAGGGCGGGGAGGGCGTGCGCGCTCACGCGACCACCCTTCCCGGCGCGGGGCGCCGGGTGGCGCGGCGCCCGAGGGCGTAGCCGCGACACCCGGCGACGGCGAGGACCTCGGCGCGGCCCGCCACCTCACCCGGGACGACGAGGAAGCGGGGGCCGGCGGCGTGCAGGAGCCCGGGGCCGAGGCGTGCCGGCGCGGCGGGGGCGACGTAGAAGACCGGCCCGATCCGGGCCGACAGCCCGGCCAGCGGCGGCGGGGCGCCCGGCTCGACCATCGCCAGCCGGGCCCAGGCCGCGGGCCACCCCCCCAGGTCGCGCTCGATCCGCGTGGCGCGGCGCTCCCCGGGCAGGAGCAGGCCGCAGCCGCCGGCGGTGGCGAGCGCGTGGCACAGCGAGGCCGCGGCGCGCACGGCGGCGTCCAGGTCGTCGGCGCTGCCGCCCCGCGGGTCCAGGACGACCAGCGGGCGCCCGTCGCCATCCGGGCGCAGCCGGCGCTCCAGCAGCCCGGCTCCCCGGGCCAGGGCGGCCCAGTGGATGTGCGACGCCGGAGTCCCGGGCCGGTAGGCGCGCAGCCCGTCCATCTCCACCTCGGCCATCCCCGCCAGCGCCACCAGCGAACGTCCGCTGCCCGATGCGTCGGCCTCTCCGCGCACGGACACGGGCTCCACGCGCGGGAGGACCAGCAGCTCGTCGTCCGCCCCCTCCCCCACCACGGTCCGAGAGGCGAGGCCCAGCGGATCGCGGACGACCAGCCGCGGCGGCGCCAGGCGGCGCAGGCCGCGGCGGTCGAAGCTCGCCTGCACCCGGATCCGGGGACGGCGTCCCGGACGCAGCGGGACGGGACCCGGCAGCAGCGGCTCGAGCAGCTCGCCGCCCGGCAGCACAAGCGCGGTCGTCACCCGGAGGTGCACCTGCACCGGCTCGTCCTCCACCACCCGGTGGGCGCTCAGCTCGCGCGCGACGGAGGCGCCCCGGGCCGCCAGGGCGACCCAGGCCCAGGCGACCACCGCCAGGGCGACGAAGGCGATCCCGCCCACGAACAGCGTCTGCGCGGCGAACAGGCCGCCGGCCAGCGCCAGGACGCCGCCCAGCACCGCCGCCGCCAGCGCCGCGCGCACGGCTAGGGCCGGCGCGTCACAGCGCCGGGGTGTTGGCGATGGCGTCGGCGACCACGCGGCGGCGGACCTGCTCGGCCGGCGTCCCCACGGTCTCGGGCGCCAGCAACAGCCGGTGCGAGAGAACGGGCTCGGCCAGGGCCTGAACGTCGTCGGGCAGCGCGTGGTCGCGGCCCTCCAGCAGCGCCCGGGCCTTGGCCGCGCGCAGCAGCATCAGGCCGGCGCGCGGGCTGGCGCCCAGCTCCACCCGTGGGTCCGCTCGCGTCTGGCCCAGCAGCGCGACCACGTACTCGCGCAGCGCGTCGGCCGCCCGCACGCGCGCCGCCGTGTCCTGCAGCGACACGATCTCGGTCGGGGTGGCCACAGGCTCGAGGTCCAGCACGCGGTCGCCGCTCTCGTGCCCGGCCAGCATCGCGGCCTCGGCGTCGGCGTCGGGGTAGCCCAGCGAGACCCGGACCATGAAGCGGTCGACCTGGGCCTCGGGCAACGGATAGGTGCCCTCGTACTCGATCGGGTTCTGGGTGGCCAGGACCAGGAAGGGGCGCGCGAGCTCATGGGTGTGCACGTCGACGGTGACGTGGCGCTCCTGCATGCACTCCAGCAGCCCCGACTGCGTCTTGGGCGAGGCACGATTGACCTCGTCCACCAGCACCACGTTGGCGAAGATCGGCCCCGGCCGGAACTCGAAGCGCTGCTCGCGCTGGTTGTAGACGCTGGCGCCCACGATGTCCGCGGGCAGCAGGTCGGCCGTGCACTGCACGCGTGCGAAGTGGCCCTCGATGGAGCGCGCGAGCGCCCGCGCCAGCGCGGTCTTCCCCACCCCTGGGTAGTCCTCGATCAGGACGTGGCCCTCCGCGGCCAGCGAGATCAGGACGTGCTGCAGGACCTCCCGCGGTACCTGCACGGCCCGCGCGACGTTCTCGGCGACGCGGCCGAGCGTCTCGCGCGCGGCTTCGAGCTCAGCCGGCGCGACCCGGTCCAGCGGCTCCAGCGGCTCCATCGCTCGAGTTGTACTCCTCCCCGATAAGTGCCTCCTGTACGGCATCCAGCACGGCCGCCGCGACCTCGGCCTTCCCGGCCCGCGCCACATGGCGCTCGTCGGCGGCGGTGACGATGGTCACCTCGTTCTCGGGGACGTCGAACCCGATGTCCGCGCGCGAGATGTCGTTGAGGACGACCGCGTCCAGGCCCTTGGCCTCCAGCTTGCCCCGCGCCGCCTCCAGCCCGTCACCGTGCTCGGCCGCGAAGCCCACCAGCACCTGGCCGGCGCGGCGCTGCGCGCTCAGCCCGGCCAGGACGTCGTCCGTGCGCTCCAGCGCGAGCTCCAGCGAGGCCGCGTCCTTCTTGATCTTGGTGTCCGCGGCCTGCGCGGGCCGGTAGTCGGCCACGGCGGCGGCCATCAGCAGGACGTCGCAGCCGGCGAAGCGTTCGGCGCACGCCGCGGCCAGCTGCTCCGCGGTCTCCACGTCCACGTACTCCACCGCGGGGCTGCGCTCCAGCGCGACGTTCGCGGCCACACAGACCACGCTCGCGCCGCGGCGCGCCGCCTCGTCGGCCAGGGCGAAGCCCATGCGCCCCGACGAGCGGTTCCCGACGTAGCGCACGGAGTCGATCGGCTCGCGCGTGCCCCCCGCGCTGACCAGCACGCGCAGCCCGTCCAGCGGACGGGGCGCGCCGGCGGGGACCACGGCCTCCAGCGCGGCCAGCAGGTCGGCCGGCTCGCGCAGGCGACCGGTCCCCCACTCGCCCTTGGATCCCAGCGCGCCGGTCCCGGGGTCCAGTACGGAGATACCGCGCTCGCGCAGGACCGTCAGGTTGGCCTGCGTCGCGGGGTTGGCCCACATGTGGTCGTTCATCGCGGGCGCCACCAGCACGGGGCAGGACGCGGCCAGCGCGGCGGTGGTGACCAGGTTGTCGGCCAGGCCGGCGGCCAGCTTCGCCAGCGTGTTGGCCGAGGCCGGGGCGATCAGGTAGGCGTCGGCGTTGCGGACCAGCTCCAGGTGGGAGAGCGGGTCGTGCTCGGGCGGCGACTGGTCCGGGAAGGCGCCCCGCGCCGGGTCGCGCTCGAACTCGGAGACCAGCGACGGCGCGCCGCTGAGCGCGGCGAACGAGGCCCGGCCCACGAAGCGCTCGCTGGTCGGCGTCTGGACGACCCGGACGGAATGACCCGCCCTGGTCGCCAGGCGCACCAGCTCGAGCGCCTTGTAGGCGGCGATCCCCCCGGTGACACCGAGCAGGATTCGGGCCATGACCGCCTAGCGGTAGTGGTACTTCAGCTTGCCCGCCGCAACTTCCTCGAGCGCGATCGTGAGGTAGTTCTTGGAGCGGGTGTCGACCATCGGCGGGGGGAACTCGTCGAACGTTCCCTCACCGAGGTTGTGGTAGTAGGAGTTGATCTGTCGCGCGCGCTTGGCGGCGACCACGACACTGGCGTAATTGGAGTCGACCTCTTCGAGAAGCTGGTCGATGCGGGGGGAGATCATGAACCGAGTGTAGCGGTCAGGGCAGGACCGACCGCACAATGGCCACCAGCTCGCCCACCGCCTGCTCCAGCCGGTCGTTGACCACGACGTGCGAGAACTCGGCCTGCGCGGCGACCTCCTCGCGCGCCGTGCCCAGCCGCGCCTCCATGTCGCGCGGGGAGTTCGTCCCCCTCCCCACCAGCCGCGCCTTCAGGGCATCCAGCGACGGCGGGGCGATGAACACCTGCACCGCCTCGGGCATGGTGCCGCGGATCTGGCGCGCGCCCTGGATCTCGATCTCCAGCACCACCGGCGTCCCCGCCGCGACCCGCGACTCCAGCTCCGAGCGCAGGGTCCCGTAGCGGTGCCCGGAGTAGGTCGCGTGCTCCACGAAGTCGCCGGCGCGGGCGCGCGCCTCGAACTCCTCCTCGGTCAGGAACCAGTAGTCGGCGCCGTTCGCCTCGCCGGGCCGCGGCGGGCGAGTGGTCGCCGACACGGACACCTCCAGCTCGGGCACCTGCTGGACCAGCGAGCGGATCAGTGTGCCCTTCCCGACCCCCGAGGGGCCGGTGATCACGAACACCTTGGCCATCCGCGCCCGGTGGGGCTAGCGGCGCAGAAGGGTGACGAGCTCGCTGCGCTGACGCTCGGAGAGGCCGCCGATGGTCTTGCTCGGCGAGATGCGGCACTGCGTGAGGATCTTGTTGGCCTTCACGCGCCCGTACTTGGGGACGGCCAGGAGCATGTCGAGGACCTTGGCCGTCTCGATCCATTCCGGCGGCGCAAGGAGCAGCTTGTGGATCGACATGCGCCCGGACTTGAGGTCCCGCTTGAGCTGCGCGCGCCGGGTCCGAATCTCGTTCGCCTTCCCCAACGCGTCCATCCGCTGCACCAGGGACCGCTCCGGGGCCGCTGCTTTGGTGAGCGAATTCGTGACCGGCGCCATCGGCGGCGAGTCTACATACCGAGGCGGGCCTGACAAGGAAAACCGCGCAATTCGATTGAAGGTCAAGCTGAGGTCAAGTGTTTGGACGCCACAAGCACATAAGGCATGCGTGCTTTGCAGGCCTTTTCGCTCGATGAGCGCTTCAGGCGCCCGCAGAAACCCGCTCTTTGCGGGCAAGTTCCTCGAGCTCGACCCGAATTCGAGCCCCGGCGCGCGGGTCGCGGAAGCTCGCGGTGCCGACCGCGACCGCCGCGGCGCCGGCCGCCATCAGGGCGTGCGCGTCGGCCCCCGACTCCACTCCGCCCATCCCGATCACCGGGATCGAAACGCTCTGGGAAACCTGCGCGACCTGGGCCAGGGCGATCGCCCGGATCGCCGGGCCGGAGACGCCGCCCGTGCCCGCGCCCAGCCACGGCTCGCCGGTGCCGGGATGTAGCGCCATGCCGCGCAGCGTGTTGATGAGGGACACCGCGTCGGCGCCCGCGTCCTGCGCAGCGCGCGCCACCGCCGGCGGGTCGGTGGCGTTGGGGGTGAGCTTGACCACCAGCGGCTTGGAGGTCAGCGGGCGGACCCGCTCGACCAGCGCCGCGGTCTCGCTGGGGTCCGCGCCCATGATCAGCCCGCTCTCCACGTTGGGACAGGACACGTTGAGCTCCAGGCCCGCCACCTCGTCGCGCTCGGCCACCGCGGCGACGAGGGTCGCGACCTCCTCGCGGGTGAAGCCCATGACGTTGACGATCAGCGGCACGGGCAGCCGGGCCAGGACCGGCAGGTCGTGCTCCAGGTAGCCGGCCAGCCCCTTGTTGGGAAGGCCGATCGAGTTGATGAGGCCGGCGGGCGTCTCCCACAGGCGCGGCGGCGGATTGCCCTGGCGGGGCTCCAGCGTGATCGTCTTGGAGACGAAGGCGGCGAACGGGAAGCGGGTCAGGACCTCGTCGCCGAAGGTGCGCAGCGCGGCGATGGCGTCCCAGGTCCCGGACGCGTTGATCACCGGGTGCTCCAGCTCGATGCCGCACAGGTCGGTCCTCAATGCGCCGGCACCGCCTCCAGGTCGCGGGCCTCCAGGACCGGGCCGTCCACGCACACGCGCACATAGCCCTCGCGGGTGGGGACGACGCAGCCGAAGCAGGCGCCGAACCCGCAGGCCATCCCGGACTCCAGCGCCAGCTGGGCGGGCACGTCGCGCTCGCCGGTCATCAGGCGCACCGCCTCCAGCATGGCCGGCGGTCCGCACGCGTAGACCTCCACGTGGTCGTCGAGGTGCTCGTCGAGGAGTTCGGTGACGAGCCCGTGCTGTCCCTCCGAACCGTCGTCGGTACAGACGGTGGCGCCGTCGAAGAGGGCGGCCGCCGCGGCGTGGCCGGCGTCGCGAAAACCGAGCAGCACCTCCGCGGGCGGCGACAGGGACGTGTGGAGTGGGAGGAGCGGCACGATCCCGATTCCCCCGCCCACGAGCAGCGGCTCGCGGCCGTCGCGGGGTGCCGCGAACCCGGAGCCCAGGGGCCCCAGCAGCCACAGCCCGTCGCCGGGACGAAGCTCCGACAGGCGGCGAGTGCCCGGTCCCACGTCCTCCAGCAGGAACTCCAGCTCGCCGCCGCTGCGGCGCAGGTAGGAGAAGGCGCGCGGGAGATAGGGCCGCTCGTCCTGCCCCCCGCCCCACCGCTCGGCCGCGGCGAGCATGTAGAACTGCCCCGGGCGCGGCTCCGGGCCCTCGTCCGAGCAGCGCAGCAGGCGATAGGCGCCGATCGCCTCGGCGCCCGTGACGGTGGAGAGGCGGCGGTCGAACGGAGCGACCGTGCGGTTCATGCCGGCGCGCCCACGCCGTCCACCCGCGCGTGGATCTCCTGGAGCGACAGCACCTCCGGGTCGCCCTGGCGCGCGGCGGCGATGGCGCGGGCGGCCGCGATGCCGCCCGACAGCGTGGTGATGCAGGGGATTCCGCGCGCCACGGCGGCGCTGCGGATCTCGTAGCCGTCGGTCCGCGCGCCGGTGCCCACGGGGGTGTTGATGACCAGGTCCACGTCGCCGCGCTCTATCCAGTCCACGACGTGCGGCGAGCCCTCCCCGAGCTTGTTCAGCGTCTCCACCCGGACGCCCATGCGCGAGATCGCCTGCGCGGTGCCGCTGGTGGCCACCACGCGGAAGCCCAGGTCGTGGAACTGCACGGCGACGGTGCTGGCCGCGGCCTTGTCGGTGTCGGTGACCGTGATGAAGACGGTCCCGCCGTCGGGCAGCGCCGCTCCGGCCGCGGCCTGGGCCTTGGCGAAGGCGGCCGGGAAGTCGGGGGCCACGCCCATCACCTCGCCGGTGGAGCGCATCTCGGGGCCCATCAGCGGGTCGGTCCCGGCGAAGCGGTCGAAGGGCAGCACGGCCTCCTTGACCGACACGTGATCGAGCGCCTGGCACTCGGGCGGGAGGTCGAGCTCGTCCAGCTTGGCCCCGAGCATGATCCGGCAGGCCAGCTTGGCGAGGGGAACGCCGGTGGCCTTGGACACGAAGGGGACGGTCCGCGACGCGCGCGGATTGGCCTCGATCACGTAGAGCTGGTCACCGTGGACGGCGAACTGCACGTTGAGCAGGCCGACCACGCCCAGGCCCAGCGCGATCGCATGCGTCTGCTCGCGGATCTCCTGGAGCATGTCCTCGCCCAGCGAGTGCGGCGGCAGCACACAGGCCGAGTCGCCGGAGTGGATCCCCGCCTCCTCGACGTGCTGCATGACCCCGCCGACCCAGGCGCGCTCGCCGTCGCACAGGGCGTCGACGTCGACCTCGATCGCGTTCTCCAGGAAGCGGTCGAGGTAGATCTCGCCGGTGCGGCCCGGGGCGTGGCGCTCCAGGTAGTCGGCGAGGCCGTCGAGGTCGTAGACGATCTCCATCGCCCGGCCCCCCAGTACGTAGGACGGGCGCACCAGCAGCGGGAAGCCGACCTCCGGGGCGCGGGCCAGCGCCTCCTCGACCGTGTGCGCGGTGGCGTAGGCGGGCGCCTGGATCCCCAGCTGCGCGAGCAGGCCCGAGAAGCGCCCGCGGTCCTCGGCCAGGTCGATCGACTCCACGCTGGTCCCCAGCAGCGGCGCGCCCGCCTCCACGAGCCCCGCGGCCAGCTTCAGCGGCGTCTGACCGCCGAAGGTGACGATCACGCCCTCGGGCTGCTCGACCTCCAGGACGCCCAGCACGTCCTCCAGGGTCAGGGGCTCGAAGTAGAGGCGGTCCGACGTGTCGTAGTCGGTGGAGACGGTCTCCGGGTTGCAGTTGATCATCACCGCGTCGCGCCCGGAGGCCCGCACCTCCATCGCTCCGTGCACGCAGCAGTAGTCGAACTCGATCCCCTGGCCGATCCGGTTGGGGCCGGCGCCCAGGATGACCACGCTGGGCCGGTCGCCGCGGCGCACCTCCGAGGCGCCGGAGCGCTCCGAGGACGAGTAGTAGTAGGGCGTCTCGGCCTCGAACTCCGCGGCGCAGGTGTCCACCGCCTTGTAGGTGCGCTCGCCCGCGAACGGCGCCTGCGGGTCGGCCGCCAGCTCCGCCAGCTCGTGCAGGAACCAGGGGTCGATCTTCGTGCGCGCGTGGAGGTCGCCGGGGTCGGCGCCGCGGCGCAGGGCCTCCAGCACGATGTCGAAGCGGTCGGGCCCGGGGACGGCGGAGCGCTCCAGCAGTTCGGCGTCGTCCACGCCGTCCAGGCGCGCCGGGGCGTCCAGCTCGCGCGAGCGCATGGCCTTGGCGAAGGCCTGCTGGAAGGTGCGCCCGATGGCCATGACCTCGCCCACGGACTTCATGTGGGTGGTCAGGACCGGGTCGATGCCCGGGAACTTCTCGAAGGCGAAGCGCGGCCACTTGACCACCGCGTAGTCGATGGTGGGCTCGAAGGAGGCGGGCGTGCGCATCGTGATGTCGTTGGGGATCTCCTCCAGCGCGTAGCCAACCGCCAGGCGCGCCGCGATCTTGGCGATCGGGAAGCCGGTGGCCTTGGAGGCCAGCGCGCTGGAGCGCGACACGCGCGGGTTCATCTCGATCACCACCACCTCGTCGGTGGCCGGGTTGACCGCGAACTGCACGTTGGACCCGCCCGTCTCCACCCCGACCGCGCGGATCACCGCGATCGCCTGGTCGCGCAGCGTCTGGTACTGGCGGTCGGTCAGCGTCTGCTGGGGGGCGACGCAGACGCTGTCGCCGGTGTGGACGCCCATCGGGTCCAGGTTCTCGATCGAGCACACGATCACCACGTTGTCGTTGTGGTCGCGCATGACCTCCAGCTCGAACTCGCCCCAGCCCAGCATCGACTCGTCCAGCAGGACCTGGCCGATGGGACTGGCCGCCAGGCCGCGGGTCACCACCTCGCGGAACTCCTCCGGCGTGTACGCCACGCCCCCGCCCCAGCCGCCCAGGGTGTAGGCCGGCCGCACGATGATCGGCAGGCCGATCTCGTCGCGGGCGGCCAGCGCCTCCTCCAGCGTGGTGGCGATGGCGCTGCGCGGGACCCGCAGGCCGGCGGCGTGCATGGTCTCGCGGAACAGGTCGCGATCCTCGGCGCGGGCGATGGCCTCGTAGTTCGCGCCGATCAGCTCCACGCCGAAGTGCGCCAGCGTCCCGTCCTCGTGCAGCTGGCGAGCCAGGTTCAGGGCGGTCCCGCCGCCGAGGGTGGGCAGCAGCGCGTCGGGGCGCTCTTTCTCGATCACCTGGGCGACGGGGCCCGGAAGCAGCGGCTCCACGTAGGTCGCGTCGGCGAACTCCGGGTCGGTCATGATCGTCGCCGGGTTGGAGTTGACGAGGATGACCTCGTAGCCCTCCTCCTTGAGGACCTTGCAGGCCTGCGTGCCGGAGTAGTCGAACTCGGCGGCCTGCCCGATCACGATCGGGCCGCTGCCCAGGAGCATGATCCGCTGGATGTCGTCGCGGCGCGGCATCCGTCTACGCGGCGGCCCGGATGGCGTCCAGGAAGCGGTCGAAGAGGTACAGCGCGTCGTGGGGGCCGGGGCCGGCCTCGGGGTGGTACTGGACCGTGGAGCCCTCGACGTCGAGCAGGGTCAGACCCTCGACGGTGCGGTCGTAGAGATTGAGGTGGGTGAGCTGGGCGGCGCCGAAGTCGGTGTCCCAGCGCACGGGCTCGTCGCCGGGGATCGTGCGCTCGCCGTTCGGGCCCAGGACCGCGAAGCCGTGGTTCTGGCTGGTGATCTCGATGCGCCCGGTGGTCAGGTCCTTGACCGGGTGGTTGGCGCCGCGATGGCCGAACGGGAGCTTGAACGTCTCCAGCCCCACCGCCCGGCACAGGAGCTGGTGGCCGAGACAGATGCCGAACACCGGGCGCTTGCCGACCAGGCCGCGAACGGTGTCGACGATGTGGTCCAGCGCGGCGGGGTCGCCGGGGCCGTTGGCCAGGAAGTAGGCGTCCGCGTCGCGGGCCAGGAGGTCCTCGGCGGTGGCGGAGCAGGGGTGCAGCTCCACCCGCGCGCCCCGGCGCACGAGGTTGGCCACGATCGAGGACTTGATCCCGGTGTCGATGGCCGCAATGAGTGGGCCGTCGCCGCTGCCGTGCTCGGTCATCGAGTCGGGGGTGACCTCCCGCGCCAGGTCGCGGCCGTCCATCGGCGGCTCGGCCTCCACCAGTCCGCGGGCCTCGGACTCCGGCACCGACGCGGGGAAAACGCCGCCCCGCATCGCGCCGCGGTCGCGGATGTGGCGGACCAGCGCGCGCGTGTCGACTCCGGTGATCGCCGGGACGTCGCAGTCGGTCAGCCAGTCCAGCCAGCCCCGCTCGGCGCCGGGCGCGTCCTCGCGGTTCACGGCGGCGCGCATGATCACGGCCCGCGCATGGACGCGGTCGGACTCCATCGCCTCCGCGCTGACCCCGTAGTTGCCGACGTGGGGTTGGGTGAAGGTGATGATCTGCCCCGCGTAGGAGGGATCGGTGACCGACTCCTGGTAGCCGGACATCGCCGTGTTGAACACGACCTCGCCCGTGACCGGCCGCTCGGCCGCGCACAGCTCCCCGTCGAAGCGGGCGCCGTCCTCGAGGAGCACGTAGCCGGGGATCACTTGACCAGCGCCTGGATCGTCTTGAACTCCGGCGTCCCGGCCTCGCCGACCAGCTCGAACAGCGCCATCTCCGTGGAGGTCACCCAGGCGCCGGAGCGCTCCATCTTCTCCAGGCCCAGGCGGCGGTTCAGCGCCGTGCGCGAGGACGTCGCGTCCGCGGCCACGTGGACCTCGACGCCCGCGTCGAGCAGGTCCTGCACCGTCTGCTGGACGCACACGTGGGTCTCGATCCCGCACACCAGCGCCTGGTCGCGGCCACCGAGGTCGAAGCCCTCCGCCCGGGCCGCCGAGAACACCGTCTTGGGATGGCGCACCGCGCCGTCCAGGTGCTCGGCCACCTCGGGGACGGTCTCCCCCAGGCCCTTGGGGTACTGCTCGGTCACCACCACCGCCAGGCCGAGCGCGCGGGCGCCCTGGGCCAGCACGCCGGCGTTCGCGGCCACCGTGTCGAATTCGCCGACCGCCGGCCGAAAGGCCTCCTGCACGTCCACCACGACCAGGGCCGCGCGCTCGCGGTCCAGCACCCGGCTCACGCGGCGACCTCCATCCGGCGGAAGGCGATGTCGCCGCCGGCCAGGGTGAGCAGGACGCGCCCGCGCAGCGTGCGCCCGGCGAAGGAGGAGTTCTCGGACTTGCTCTCCCAGCCCGATTCGCCGGCCTGCCACTCGGCGTCCAGGTCGACGAGCACCAGGTTGGCCGGCTCGCCGGCCGCCACCCGCGGAGTGGGCAGGTCGAACAGCGCGGCGCCGGCGGTCATCCGCTCCAGCACCAGCTCCAGCCCCAGCACGCCGGGCACGACCAGGTCGGTGTACAGCGCGGCGAAGGCGGTCTCCAGCCCCGTGGTGCCCATCGGGGCCTCCTCGAACGGGACCTCCTTCTCGTGGTTGGCGTGGGGCGCGTGGTCGGTGGCCACGCAGTCGATCGTCCCATCGCGCAGCCCCTCGATCAGCGCCTGGCGGTCGCGTTCGGAGCGCAGCGGCGGGTTCATCTTGAAGCGGGTGTGCAGCTCCTCCTCGCGCAGGACCTCGTCGGTGAGGAGCAGGTGGTGCGGCGAGGCCTCGGCGCTGATCCGTACCCCGGCGGCCTTGGCCGCCGCGACCGCGCCGACCGACTCGACCGCGCTCAGGTGCTGGACGTGGATCCGCGCGTCCTCGTAGGCGGCGATCTGGGCGTCGCGGCCGATCATCGTGGACTCGCTGATCGACGGGATCCCGGCCATCCCCAGCAGCGCGGAGACCTCGCCCTCGTGCATCACGCCGGCCCCGGACAGCGCCGGGTCCTCCTCGTGCAGGGCGATGACGCCGCCGCACAGGCGCTGGTACTGGAGCGCCCGGCGCAGCAGCCCGGCCGACGTCACGGGCAGCCCGTCGTCGGTGAAGCCCACCGCGCCCGCGCCGCGCAGCTCGGCCATCTCGGTCAGGTCGCGGCCCTCCAGGCCCCGGGTGATCGCGGCCAGGAACTCGACCCGCACCCGAGCCTCGCGCTCCGCCAGCTCGCGCACCGACCCCAGGACCGACGCGTTGTCGATCGTCGGGTCGGTGTTGGGCATCGCGATGACCGCGCAGAACCCCCCGGCGGCCGCGGCGGCCGTGCCGGAGGCCAGGTCCTCCTTGTGCTCCTGGCCGGGCACGCGCAGGTGCACGTGCGGGTCCACGAAGGCGGGAAACAGGTGGCGGCCCTCGCCGGCCACGGTCTCCACCCCGGCGGGCGCCTCCAGCGCGCCGGGCGCGCCGAGCTCGGCGATCTCGCCGTCGCGCACCAGCACGTCGTGGGGCCCGTCGAGCCCGCTGCGCGGGTCCAGCACGTGGGCGCCGGAGATCAACATCCCCGTCACGCCGCGGCCTCGGCCGG
>JAWVFR010000030.1:0-21774 GCA_033855845.1 Solirubrobacteraceae bacterium | reverse complement strand
TCCACGTCGTCGAGGCGGGTCCCGGCGGCCTCCAGGACCTCGTCCACCAGGCCCAGCAGCCGCGTGGCGTGGCCCGGGCGCTCGCCGGGCTCGGGGTCGTGGCGCGCCTCGAACACGGCGCCGTCGTCGCGCAGCACGCCAACGGCGGTGGCGGGCGTGGCGGTATCGAAGCCCAGAACGGTCATGTCTTGACGTCAGGCGACGCTGATGATTCGCCGGTCGCCGCCGCCGTGCTCGATCGAGACCCGGACCGTGGCCGGGAGGCCTGCCTCGCCGGCCTGCTCGGGCCATTCCACGAAGGCGACGGCGTCGGGCGTCAGGTAGTCGGCGAGGAGGCCCGGGTCCTCGGCCTCCAGGCCGTCGAGGCGGTAGAGGTCCAGGTGGGAGACCGGCACCCGTCCCTCGTAGCGGCGCCCGATGGTGAAGGTCGGGCTGGTGACCGGGCCGCCGACGCCCAGCGCCCGGGCGGCCCCGCGCACAAACGTCGTCTTCCCCGTCCCCAGCTCGCCGGACACCAGCACGACGTCGCCGGGCGACAGGCGCTGCGCGAGCTCGGCGCCCGCGGCCTCGGTGGCGGCGGGGCCGCCGGTCTCGAACGCGTGCTCAGGCAAGCGACCGGCGCACGCGGACCCGCAGGCCGGCGCCGGTGAGGATGAAGCCGGCGCCCAGCAGCGCCAGCAGCCCGGGCTCCGCGCCCGTGTTGGGCAGCTGGCCGGTCCCCGTCCGTGTGGCGCCGGTCTGAGCGCTGCCCGGCGGTGTTGTGGAGAGCTGTGAGCCGCTGCCTGTGCCACTCGCGTTGGACCCGGATCCGGAGCCACTGGACGAGCCGGAGCCGGAGCCGCTGGAGCCGGAGCCGCCCTGTCCCTGGAAGGGATCGGAGTACTGGGTCTCGCCGGCGCCCTGGGCCAGCGCGCCGGCCGGGAAGGCCAGGGTCGCGGCGGCGGTGAGGGCGGCGAGGCGGCGGGGCGAGAGCATCCGCGAGAACCATAGAACACACGACGGCCCGCTACCGTCCCCGGCGATGGCGAAGCCGTTGCACGTGCTCGTCCTCGTGGATCGTGACTGGACCCACCCGCAAGCGGGAGGGACCGGGACCAACCTCTTCGGCCAGGTCTCCCGCTGGGTGGCCTGGGGGCACCGGGTGACCGTGGTCGCCGGGTCCTATCCGGGAGCCCGGGCCCACGAACGCCTGGACGAGCGCCTCGAAATCCACCGCGTGGGGACGCGGGTGACCGTGTTCCCTCGCGCCGCCCGGCTGATCCGGCGGCGCAAACTCGCCCATGACGCCGACGTGACGCTCGAGGTGGTCAACGGCATCCCCTTCTTCACCCCGCTGTGGCTGCGCACGCCGCGCGTGGCGCTGGTCCACCACGTCCACCGGCGGATGTACACGGCCGAGATGGGCCGCCGCGGCGCCCTGGCCGCGCTCTTGTTGGAGACGCTCCCCCTGCGCTTCCTCTACCGGGCCACGCCGTTCACCACCGTGTCGGAGTCCGCGCGCCGCGACCTGGTGGCGCTCGGCGTGCCGCAGGAGCGCATCGACGTCGTCTACAACGGCGTGGAAGGGCATCAGTTCCATCCGGGCGAGGAGGCTCCCGAGCCCACGCTGCTCTACCTGGGCCGGCTCAAGCGCTACAAGCGCATCGAGCACGTGCTCGACGTCCTGGAGGGCATTCCCGGCACCCGCCTGGAGATCGCCGGCGAGGGCGACCACCGCCCCGCGCTGGAGGCCGAGATCGAACGCCGCGGGCTGGGCGACCGGGTCACGCTGCACGGCTTCGTGGACGAGGCCCGCAAGGTCGAGCTCTACGGCCGCGCCTGGGTGAGCCTGACCGCCTCGTCGGCCGAGGGCTGGTGCCTGACGGTGATGGAGGCGGCCGCGTGCGGGACACCGAGCGTGGCGCTGCGCGTGGGCGGCCTGCCCGAGGCGATCGTGGACGGCGAGACGGGCTACCTGGCCGACACGGTCCCCGAGCAGACCGAGCGGGTCCGCGAGCTCGTGAAGGACCCGCAACTGCGCCGGCGCCTGGGCGACAACGCCCGCGAGCGGGCGCAGACCTTCACCTGGGACCGGGCCGCGGCCGAGAACCTGGGCGTGCTGGAGGCCGAGGCGACGGCCAAACGCCAGCCGCTGCGCGGGACGCTGGCCCAGTCCGAGACGGCGAAGGCGCTGGGGCTGGCGGCGGCCACGATGGCGGCCAACGTCGTCTCGCTGCTGTTCACGGTCGTCTTCGCGCGGATCCTGGGGACGGGCGGCTACGGCTCGCTGGCGGCGCTGGTCTCCACCTTCCTGATCCTGTCGGTGCCCGGCCTGGCGCTGCAGGTGGCCGCCGCGCGCGAGACCGCGCTGGGCCGCCTGGGCGACGGCGCCCGCCTGTCCACCACGCACCGGCGCTGGGGGCGGGAGCTGGGCGCGTGGCTGATCGCGCTGATCGTCGTGGGAATCCTGCTGCGCGAGCCGCTGGCCACCGCGATCGGCGTCGAGGAGGTGTGGGCCGCCGCGGCCGTTCCCGCCACCGGCGTGGCGTGGCTGGCGCTGTCGATCGAGCGCGGGATCCTCCAGGGTCTGCGCGCGTACCGCGCCGCGGGGCTGAGCGTGATCCTGGAGGCGCTCGGGCGCCTGGTCCTGGGACTGATCCTCGTGGGCGGCGGGCTGGGCGTGACCGGGGCCTACGTGGCCTCCCCGCTGTCGATGCTGACCGCCGCGCTCGTGCTGGGCTGGGTCCTGCGCCGCCGGCTGGGGCCCCCGGCCCACGAGGCGCCGACGCGGCGCTTCCACCAGCTGGTCGCGGGCGCCTGGGCGCCGGTGCTGGGCCTCACGCTGGTCGCCGTGCTGCAGAACATCGACGTGATCATCGTCAAGCACCGGGTGGGCGGCGACGAGGCGGGCGCCTACGCGGCCGCGGCGGTGGCCGCCAAGGTGGTGATCTGGGTGGGGATCGGCCTGGCCTATTACCTGGTGCCCGAGGCCGCCCGCCGCGCCCAGGCGGGACGCAACCCGCGTGGCGTCCTGGGGCGGGCGCTGCTCGTCATCGGCCTGGTGGCGGCGCCGATGCTGATCGTGTACGCCGTGGCGCCCGGGCTGGTGCTGCGGCTCGGCTTCGACGTGCACGTGGCGGGCGCGAACGGCGCGCTGATCGTGCTGGGGGCCGCGATGACGCTGCTCGCCATCGCCTCGCTCGCCGTCCAGTACATGCTCGCCATCGAACGCTACGGGTTCATGTGGCTGCTGGCCGTGGTGGCCGCGGTCGAGCCGTTCCTGCTCGCCAACGCCGGCAAGAGCCTGGTCGGCCTGGCGGGGCTGGTGCTGTTGCTCCAGTGCCTGGCCGCGGGCGGGATGCTGGCGTTGACGCTGCGCCGGCCGCGCCGCCCACCGGCGACCGCGCTGCGATGACCGGCCCGGTGCTGGCCGACGCGCTGTCGGCCGCGGAGGGAGTCCAGGGCTGGCTCAGCGACGACCAGGCCGGGCGGCTGTGGGAGCGCGCCGGCGCCCTGTCCCCGCCGGCCACCGTGGTCGAGATCGGCTCCTACCGCGGGCGCTCGGCGATCGTGCTGGCGACCGCGGCCCGCGGGGGCGTGGAGATCGTGGCCATCGACCCGCACGCCGGCAACGACCGCGGGCCGCAGGAGATCCACGGCACCGGCGCGGAGGGCGAGGCCGACCACCGGGCGTTCCTGGCCAACCTGCGCCGCGCGGGCGTGGACGGACGGGTGCGCCACGTGCGCCGCCCCTCCCAGGAGGCGCTGGACGAGGTGGACGGCCCGATCGACCTCCTGTACGTGGACGGCGCGCACCGCTACGCCCCCGCCCGCGACGACATCGCGCGCTGGGGCGCGCGCGTGGCGCCCGGCGGGACGATGCTGATCCACGACTCCTTCTCCTCCGTCGGCGTGACCCTGGCGCTCGTGCGGCTGCTCTTCGCCTCGGGCCAGTGGCGCTACGCGGGGCGGGCGCGGACCCTGGCCGAGTACCGCCGCGAGCCGCTGCGTGGGCGCGACCGGCGGCGCAACCTGGCGCGCCAGGCGGCCCAGCTGCCGTGGTTCGCGCGCAACCTGGCGATCAAGGTCGCGCTCACGCTGGGTGCGCGCCCGGTGGCCCGCCGGCTGGGCTCCGGCGAGTGGCCGTACTGAGGCGATGACCGAGGAGGTCCTCGCCCGTACGCGCGACGCCGCGCCGGACGCGCTCAAGCCGCCACCCGGCAACCCGCGCTTCCCCCTCTTCGACTCGCTGCGCGGGCTGGCCGCGCTGGCCATCGTGGTGACGCACGTGGGCCTGGCCTCCGGGGCGAACGTCACCGCGATCTACGGCGCGATGACCGCGCGCCTGGACATCGGCGTGGCGATGTTCTTCGTCCTGTCCGGCTTCCTGCTCTACCGGCCGTTCGTGGCCGCGCGGATGGAGGGGCGCGCCGCCCCGCGCCTGCGCGACTACGCGCGTCGCCGGGTCCTGCGGATCGTGCCCGCGTACTGGCTGGCGCTGACGGCGCTGGCGATCTGGCCGGGGCTGGCCTTCACGGGGCCGCGCTGGGCGTACTACGCGTTCGTGCAGAACTACGACCTGGCCTGGGTGCTGGGCGGGCTGGGACAGGCCTGGTCGCTGGCGGTGGAGGCGTCGTTCTACGTGCTGCTGCCCTTCTACGCCCTGGCGCTGGGCCGCCTCACCCGCGGCCGCGGGCGCGAGCGGACCGCGTGGATCGAGGTCGGCGTCCTGGCCGTGCTGGCGGCGGCCTCGATCGCCCTGCGCGGGTACGTCCACCACACCAACGCCCACACGATCCTGCTGTTCACCATCGCGGGGACGTTCTTCTGGTTCTCGCTGGGGATGGGGCTGGCGGTGGCCAGCGCGGCCCTGGCCGGGCGCGAGCGGATGCCGTCGCCGGTGCGCCTGGTCGAGCGCGCGCCGTGGGTGCCGTGGGCCGCGGCGGCCGCGCTGTTCGTGCTCATGAGCTATACGTTCGGGCTGCCCAAGGGGCTGTACGGCGTGAAGACCGGGATGCAGTTCCTGGGTGAGCACCTGGTCTACGGGACGGCGTCGGCGCTCTTCGTCCTGCCCGCCGTGTGGGGGGACCGGGAGGGCGGACTGCCCCGGCGGCTGCTGGCCCTGCGGCCGATCGCCTGGCTGGGCCTGGTGTCATACGGGCTGTTCCTGTGGCACGCGCGGTTCGTGGAGTGGTTCACCGCCCAGGGGGCGGGCGGCTGGCTGCCGCAGCTGGGCTCGGGGTTCGCGGTGATGCTGGTCTGCGTGCTGGCCGTGTCGCTGGCCATCGCCGGCGCCTCGTACTACGTCGTCGAGCGCCCGATCCTGCGCTACAAGGACGGCTTCAGGCGGCGCCGCGCGGCGTAGGGCGCAGCGTCCGCCACAGGGAGAAGCCGAGCAGGACCACGGCGGCCACCGCGAGCCAGTGCGCGCCGATCAGGTCCACCGGGTAGTTGAAGTTGTAGCCCGCGCCGCGCTTGCTGGGCATGAAGATCAGGTAGATCAACGGCTCCACCGCCAGGAGCCCGCCCGCCGTCAGGGCCAGGCCGCGCGCGCCGAGGCCGCGCCACAGGACGAGCGTGACGATGGGGAACAGGCCGATCCCGGCGCGCCACGCGAACACGAAGCCCAGCGGGACCGCGAGCAGCAGGGCGATCGTCGCCGCCCGGCGGAGCGGAAGCCCGGCGGGGGCGGCGGGCTCGGGTCTCGGGTCCTGGGCCGCGGCGGGCGCGGTCTCGGCTCCGGGGCGGCGCAGCGCCAGCAGGCCGAGCAGGGCCAGGCACGCGAGCGCGGAGAGCCCGTAGGCCCAGGTGACGGCGCGCTGGGGCCCGAAGGCGAAGCGCACGTCGCGGCACCCGGCGGGCGCGGTCCACCCGTTGGCGTAGCCGTCCACGACGCGCGGCTCGCCCAGGGAGTGGTCGCCGCACCAGGCGCGCCAGCCGCGGTTGAAGCTCTCCCCCAGCACGAGTAGAGCCGGCTCGCGCAGGGCGACCTTCACGCCGTCGTAGCGCCCGCGCCCGGCGCGGCCGAGGTCGGTTACGGAGCCGGAGCGCGCCGCGGCGGCGGCGAGCGGCTTTGGCGCGGGCGAGCGCAGCCGCAGCCAGTACGGGCGGAAGACGCCGTCGGGGACGGTGAGGTCGACCTGGGCCGCGGGGAGCTGGTCCGCCGGGCCGCAGGCCAGCGCGCGCAGCGGTTTCCCGGCGTCCAGCTCCGGGACCGATCCGGCCACCCGCATCCGCAGCCTGGCGCCGGCGGCGCGCGCCACGATGTCCCCGCAGGCGCCGCGGACGCGCCCGGCCCGCGGGATCCGAACCGGCGCTAGGCCCGGGACCTCGACCGACGCGACCCCGACCGCCCGCCGCGTGCGCTCCTGCGCGGTCGCGCCCGGCGGGAAGTCCGCGGCGAGGACGTCCACGCGAAAGCGCCGTCCGCGCTGCGGCCGCGGCAGGGCGACCGTCCCGTCCGCGGCGACGCGGAGAGCCGGGCTCGTGCGGCCGTCCGCGACCACCCTCACCCGTGTCGGAAACCTCACCACCGTCCGCGGGCGCGTCAGGCGCAGCCGGCTCACCGTCAGCGGGCGCGGGGTCTCCCACCCGATCCAGGCGGGGGCGCCCTCCACCCACTGGCCGATCCAGGCGGTGGCGGGGTCGCCGTCGAAGGCGCTCGAGGCGCGCAGGCCGGGGCGGCCCTCGAAGCGCGAGGCAGAACCGAAGCGCGCCGGTCCCCCGTAGCCCGCCAGCGCGTCAAGTCGCTCGTCGGGCGCGCGCGGCGACGTCGAGGCCCAGGCGTCGGCGGAGAAGGAGCGCGCCGCGGGCGGGCGGAACGTCCGGGACAGGCCCGTCTCCCCGTCCCCGCGGTCGGCGACCAGCAGCGCCTGCGGCGGCCCGGTGAAACGGGCGCGGCGGAACGGCTCGTCACCCGTGGTGCGCTCGAACAGGTAGGAGAGCGGCGCGTGGCTCAGATCCTCCCCGGCCAGCGCGCGCTCGGCCAGCACCGGTGGGCGCAGCGCCTCGGTCACCCGCAGCCCGGGCACCCGGACCTCGTACAGGCCGCCGGCCCCGCCCGCGGCCAGCCCGGGCGGGTAGTCGACGTCGGCGATCCGGACCCGCAGCGAGCGAACCCCGCGCAACCCCAGCGCCAGCCGGGTCCAGCCCGCCCGCACGGAGAACGCGCGTCCCGCGATCGCCAGCCTGCGGACCTGGCCGTAGCGGTCGTTCTCGGGCAGGACGTCCACGTAGGGCACGTCGCGCGGAGCGGAGAACGTGACCTCGATCCAGCGGCGTGGGGTCTCCAGGTTGCGGTCCGCCAGCCAGGCCGTGCGCGGATCGCCGTCGAAGGCGGCGAACGGACGGTGCTCGGGGAACTGCTCGGCGCCGGGCGAGAAGGGCGCGCGCAGCGAGCGCGCGCCCCGGTACTCGGCCACGGTCTGGGCATCGCTCCCGCGGCCGGCGAAGGGGTTGAGCATGGCGGCGTCCTGCGACGGTCGCTCGCGGGCCTGCAGGGTCCAGCCGTAGTTCTGCTCCAGGCGCGCGGCGATGAACACACGCCGGCGGTTGGAGTCGGAGATCACGACCTCGGCCCCCGCGCGGGCCGCGTCCCGCAGCTGCGACGCGTCGCGATCGCCCGCGTAGGCGACGCCGCCGCGGGCCGGCAGCGACCCCAGGGCGGCCAGGCCTCCGAGCGCCGCCGCCGAGCCGTCCACCACCGCCGCCGGGCGCAGCGGCTCCACGCGCACGATGCGCCGGGCGTCGGGCACGTCGTAGCGGCGCACGTCGGGCAGCGCGGCCGGCGCGCCCAGCCCGCCCGTGGCCTCCGGCACGGTCCGCACCGCCCCGTACGCCCGGGACGGACGGCCGTAGCCCTGCTCCGCCAGCGTCCGGGCCGCGCGGGCGGGCCACGGCTGTCCGGAGCGAGTGATGTCGCCGTCCGCGTTGGCGATCAGCGCCCCGGCGCCCAGACCGCGCACGAGCGGCGGCAGCTGGCCGGGCACCAGCCGCTCCTGGCCCACCAGCCCGTCCACGTTCCAGAAGGCGTCGATCGCGTGCAGGTCGGCGAAGGGGACGATGTTGCGCACCGCGACCGGCCGGTCCGTGAGCGCGGGCAGGATCGGGTCGACCGTCCCGCCCCAGCGGTAGTAGGCGAACAGCTCGCCGGGCAGGACGACGGCGCGGGTCTGGCGCGGCAGGTCGCGGCCCAGGTCCCGCGCGGTGCTCGTCCAGGCGGTGGGGATCCGCTTCCACAGCAGCTGACGGTCCAGCGCGTCGCCGCTCGTCAGCGGCCAGGCCGACGCGGCGAGCACCGCGACGCCGGCTGCCGGCAGCGCCACGCGAAGCCACGCGGCGCGCGGGGCCAGCGTCCGCCACAGCGCCGCCGCGCCCAGACCGCCCAGCCCCGCCAGCCCCAGCGCCAGCAGCGGTCCGGCTTTGTAGGTGGTGCGCAGGAAGTGCGTGGGCTCGAAGTGGTTGTAGGCGAAGTGCAGGCCGCCGCGCAGCGGCGTCCCCTCCGGGAACCCCGCGGCCATCACCAGCGCGCCCATCAGGGCCAGGGCCAGGAAGAACGGGCCGTAGCGCGCGCGCCGCGTCCAGGCGAAGCCGCCGAGCACGAGGGCCGGGACCGCCAGCATCGCCGCCACCACGACCGGCTCGTAGAGCAGCGTCGGGGCGTCGGAGAAGTAGGGCCGCGTGACGCCGTGGAAGCCCACGCCCACGTAGGAGACCCAGTAGCCCATGAGGCGCAGCGTCTCGCTCAGGCTCGTGGTCCCCCAGATCGTCCCGGGCTGCTCGGTGAACTGGAGGAAGTCGATGCCGTAGAGCGCCTGGGTCACGATGGGCGCCAGCCACCACAGCGAGGCGACGAGCGTCGCCGCGGCCGCGCGCCAGGCGAACGCGCGGATGGCCCGCCAGTCGACGCCGCCGAACCGCCCCTCGTACAGGGCCAGCAGCGCCGGTCCCAGCAGCACCCAGGCCGTGACCGCCGCGTTCACCCCGCCCCCGCTCGCCGTCACCACCAGCGCGAAGGCCGCCGGCCACCACCAGCCGCTCGGGCGCCGCACCCCCCGGTGCACGGCCAGCAGCAGCCAGGGCAGGGCGGCGTAGGCGAGCAGAGTGATGCTCGTGCGCGCGGTGAACACCACCACGTAGGGATTGACCACCATGAGGACCCCGGCGACGGCGTGCGCGACGCCGCGCGGCCGGCCCGCCAGGTCGTCGAGCAGCCGCACGGTCCCCCAGGCGGCCAGCGCCAGCAGCGTCCCCAGCCACAGGCGCTGCACCAGCCAGGGCGCCAGCCCGACGGCGTGGCCCAGCGCGAAGAACGGGCCCATCGGGACCAGGTAGCCGCCGTACTGGCCGCCCTGCACGTGGCCCAGCGCTCCGGAGGACGTCCATACCGAAGCGACGTCCTGCAGGAAGCCCGAGGGATCGACGTGCAGGTCGATCTTGGTGTCGCTGCTGGCCCAGCCCGGGCGCTGGGCCAGGGCCAGCCCGAACGCGAGGAGGGCCAGGAGCGGGGGAATGGCGCGCTCGCGGCGGGTCATGACGCCCGTGCGCGGCGGCGCGCGACGAGCTCATCGAGAGCCACCGCGGCCAGCACGACGATCGAGATCTCGGCCGCCAGCCGGAAGCGGGTCAGCCCGTATCCGACCAGCGACATCACCGTCACCAGCACCGGCGGGACGAGCAGGACGAAGAGAGGTGCGCGGCGGCGCCGGAGGACCACGAGGCCCGCGAGCGCCAGCACGAGCAGCCCGTAGTAGCTCGCCACTCCCGCGTACTCCGCCCACTTCGCCCGTCCCTCCGCCTGGGCGAAGCCCACGCCCTGGCGCGGACGGAAGAGGTCCCACGTGCGCAGCACGCGCGCGCCCAGCACGGCCGGCAGGCGCCCGGTGTGGGAGCGGGCGTAGTCGAGCCCGTCGCTGCGCAGCGCCTCCGCCTCCTGCGCCTCGTTCTGCCCGCGCGGCGGGCGCACGCAGGTGAAGTACCAGGACCCGATCTGGTCCCCGGAGTAGGCCGGCGGGCAGTTGGCGCCGGCCAGGAGGGTCCCGCTGTTGGTCGACACGGGAACCGGGCGGTCGAAGGTCGTCCAGTTGCGGATCGTCCACGGGGCCAGGACGACCAGGAAGCCCGCGACCGCGAGCCCGAGGACGGCGGCGCGGCCCCGCGGCCGTGCGCGTGCCTTCCAGGCCACCGGCACGGCCAGCAGCACGATCAGCGCCAGCGCCTCGCCGCGGGTCAGGGCCGCCAGCCCGATGGCTGCGCCCAGCACCGCGGCGCGGCCCGGCGTGGGCCGGTCCAGGACCCGGTAGGCCGCGAGCAGGCACAGCGCGATAGTCAGCCCGTACAGCGACTCGCTCATCAGCGAGCCGTCCGCGACCCACAGCAGCGGGTAGACCGCGGCGATCGCGGCCGCGATCAGCCCCGCCCGCTCGCCCGCCACGCGGCGGCCCAGGAAACCGATGGCCACCACCGTCCCCGTCCCGCACAGGCAGGCCACGACGCGGTGGGCGTCCCACGACGTTCCCCCCAGCTTGGACATCGCCGACAGCAGCACCGGCCAGGCGGGCGGGTGCTCCGCCGTGGGCCGCACGACGTCGAAGAACGCGAGGTCGAAGGGCCGGATGAAGCCGCGTCCGTCCGCGATCAGGTTCCCCAGCAGGTGGAAGTAGCCGGCGTCGGAGAGGAACACTGGAGCGGGCGCGAGCGCCAGCGCGTAGACCAGCCGGATCGCCAGCGCGGCCGCGGCGATTCCGGCCAGCCAGGCGGCGAAACCGTGCAGGCGGGGCAGCATCGGGCGGGAAGTTTCCCGGATCGACGGGTCGTGGCCTCTCCGTAAGCTCCGCGCCGTGCTCCGCCGCCGCGCGCTCGCCGCCGCCACCGTCGTCGTACTCGCCGGCCCGTTCGTGCTGGCCTTCTGGTCGGGCGGGTTCTTCGACGGACCGCGCGTCGTGGCCGCGATCGTCGCGTGGCTGGTGGTGGGCGTCGTGATGGTGGCCGCGCCCCGCCCGCTGCCCCGGGCCGCCGCGCCCCGCGCGACCATCCTGGGGGTCGCCCTCCTGCTGGCCTGGATGGCGATCTCGCTGGCCTGGACGCCGATCGCCAATGCCGCGACGGACGACCTGCAGCGCGTCTCGCTCTACCTGGCCGCGCTGGTGGCGGCCACCGCGCTGCTGCGCTCGCGCCGGGCGCTGCGGGCGCTGGAGCCCGCGGTGCTGGGCGGCATCGTGGCGATGGCGCTGTTCGGCCTGTCCGACCGCCTCTTCCCCGCGCTGATCACGCTGGAGCGCCACTTCTCGGCCGGATCGCGCCTCGAGCAGCCGCTCACGTACTGGAACGCCATGGGCCTGGTGTGCGGGATCGGCCTGGTCGTGGCCGCGCGGCTGGCCGGCGACCGCTCGCGCCCGGATCGCGTGCGGATGCTCGCGGCCGCGGCGGCGGCTCCCCTGGGACTGGCCCTCTATCTGACGTTCTCCCGCGGCGCGCTGGCCGCCACGGCGGCGGGCCTGGTCGTCCTGCTGGCCGCGGCGCCGACGTGGTCGCAGCTGCGGGGGACCGCGGTCGTGCTGGAGGCCGCCGCGCTCGCGGCGCTCATCGGCAGCCGGCTGCCGGCGATCGTCTCCTACGACGCCACCGAGAGCGCCCGCCAGGCGCAGTCCCTGGTGATGCTGGCCGTGCTCGTCCTGGCCGGGCTGGGCGCGGGGGCCGTCCAGTCGTGGGCCTGCCGGACCGAGCGCGACGGCTCCACCCGGCTCGGCCGCTTCCCGCTGCCGCGGCGCAGCGCGCTGTTGACCACGGGCCTGGTCGCCCTCGTCGCGAGCGCCTTCGTGGTGGCGGCGGCGAGCGAGCGGCGCACTTCCGCTCCGCCCACCGGAGCCACCGCGGCGCGCCTGGCCTCCCTGCAGAGCAACCGCTACGAGTACTGGCGAGTGGCGCTGCACACGTTCGCCGAGCACCCGGTGGCGGGGACCGGGATCGGCGGCTTCCGCGTGGAATGGCTGCGCCAGCGCCGCATCGGCGAGTCGGTCAAGGACGCCCACTCCCTGTACCTGGAGACGCTGGCCGAGCTGGGCCTGGTGGGGATGGCAGCGCTGGCGCTGGCCGGCGGCGGGATCGCGCTCGCGGCCCGCCGGGCGATGCGCCGCGCGCCGGGCGCGGCGGCCGCCCCGCTGGCCGCGTTCGTGGCCTGGGCCTTCCACGCCGGCATCGACTGGGACTGGGAGATGCCGTCCGTCACGCTGATTGCCCTGCTGCTGGCCGGGGCCCTGCTGGCGCTGGCCGACGGGGCGTGGCGGGAGCTGCCGGAGCCGGAGCGAGCGCTGGACCCGGCGAGCGCAGCCGCGGCGCCGCCGGGCGGGGAGCTCGCGGGTTGAGCGCCATGCAAAATTCTATTCCGGTCCAGTTATGTCGATATACTACGACATAAGGCTATAAGACTGATTTTATTGAGGCGAAGATGGCAAAGCGAACCCGCGCGTATCCCCGAACGGTCAGGCAAGCAGCCGAGCTGCTCGGCTTGCAGATCAGGCAGGCGCGCGTGGAGCGCCGTTGGTCCGTACGTGAGCTCGCTGAACGTGCCGGCATCAGCACCAACACCCTGCTCAAGGTCGAGCGCGGCGATCCGACCGTGAGCCTGGGCGTCGCCTTCGACGTGGCGACCCTTGTAGGCGTGCCGCTGTTCTATGAGGATCGCCCGCGCCTGGCTGCCGCGCTCGCCCGCGGCCGCGACCGCGTCGCGCTGCTGCCCCAGCGGGTCCGCGGGCGTGAAAGCGATGTCGACGATGACTTCTGATCGGCCGCGCGAAGCGTTCGTCTGGATCTGGCTGCCGGGAGCCTCAGAGCCGGTCGTCGCCGGCCGGCTCGAAGAGGTGGGTGGCGAGGTCAGCCTCGTCTACGGCCGCAGCTATCTCGCCCGCGACGACACGATTGCGCTCTATACCCCCGAGCTGCCATTGCGGGAGGGCAGGATCAGGCCGCTGCCAGGGCTCGACGCACCCGGCTGCATCCTCGACGCGCGTCCCGACGCCTGGGGTCAGCGCGTGATCATGAACCGGCTCATCGGCGCCGAGGCCGCTCAAACCGACCCTGCCGATCTCGGGCTACTCCAGTTCCTACTCGAGTCAGGGTCTGACCGGATCGGCGCTCTGGACTTTCAAGCGTCACCGGAGAGATACATCGCCCGGAGCCGCGGGAATACGACACTCGACGAGCTCGCCGCCTCGGCCCAACGGGTCGAGGACGGACTCCCCCTCTCGCCGGCCCTGGACGCGGCCCTGCTGCACGGCAGCTCGGTCGGTGGCGCACGGCCCAAGGCACTGATCGACGACGGGCCGCGCACGCTGATCGCGAAGTTCTCCTCCAGTACAGACACATACGCGGTCGTCCAGGGCGAGTATGTTGCGATGGAGCTGGCCCGCCGGGCTGGCCTGAGCGTTGCCCCGGTGCAGTTGGCGACGGCGCTGGACAAGACCGTGCTGCTGGTCGAGCGTTTCGACCGTGTCCCCGGTTCCGCCGACCGCCGGGCGATCGTCTCGTCGCTGACGATCCTCGAGCTCAATGAGCTGGCGGCTCGCTGGGCCAGCTACGCCGATCTCGCGCAGGTCATCCGCGAGCGATTCACGATGCCCGCGGCGACGCTGGTCGAGCTGTTCGCGCGGATCACGTTCAGCATCCTCGTCGGCAACACCGACGACCATGCTCGCAACCACGCGGCCTTCTGGGATGGGGAGATGCTCACGCTGACCCCCGCTTATGACATCTGCCCACAGCTCCGCAGCGGCGGTGAGGCTGCGCAGGCGATGATCATCGGCGATGAGAGCGACCGCTTCAAGCTGAGCCAGGTCGCCGGTTGCGTGCAGCGGGCGCATCTCTACCAGCTGACCCAGACCGAGGCGCGCGACATCGTCGATCACCAGATCGACGTGATCGAGAAGCAGTGGCGCGACGTCTGCGATCAGGCGGGCCTACCGGACGTGGAACGCAAGCGCTTCTGGAAGCGTCAGTTCCTCCATCCCTTCGCGCTGGAGGGCTACCAGCGTACGCCCCCATCGCGTCTGCGAAGTGAAGAGCGCCCAGGGCGTAATACCCTGCGCGGGAACCACGGCTAGCGAGCTCGCGGGTTGAGCTGCCGCACCCGGGTCCGCGCCTCCCGCGCGAGGACCGGCGCCCCGCGAGCGGCCGCGCGGGCCAACGCCTCCCAGTACAGGGCGTTCTCGGGCTCCGCGCGCACGAGCGCGCGCAGGGCGGACACGGCCGCGGCGGGGTGACCGGCGCGCTGCAGCGCCCGCGCCCGGGCGAGCTCGGCGTCGTGGTCGGGGAAGGGGCTGGACGCCAGCCCCGCCACCATCAGCAGCGCGACCACGGCGAGCAGGGCGCGCGCGGCGGGCCTCATGTCCGCTCGAAGAGTCGCACGGCGCCACCGCCCCGGGGGCGCGCGAACGTCCCCACCTCGCGGAATCCCCCGTCGCGCAGGAGGGCCTCGCCGCGCGGGTCCGGGAACGCGAACACGTCCTGGACGACGAACCGCGCTCGGGCGGCGCGAGGCGAGCTGGAGTCCACGAAGCGCAGCCGCCGGTCGTCGACCAGGAACTCCAGCACCCAGGTCGTGGCGCGCAGCCGCATCACCACCGCCTCGCGGCCCCCCGCCCGCCGGTGCAGCTCGCGCGCCACGCCGGGCCAGGGCGCGCCGGCCGAGATCCCCGTCACGTACTGGGCGTCGTCGAGGCCGGGATAGCGGGCGTCCGCCGGGTCGTCGAGGAAGCGCGCGTCGCGCACCACCGCGGGCGCGAGCAGCGCGGCCAGCCCCACGGCCACGACGACCGCGGCGACCCGCGTCCCGCCGAGCCGCTCGAACGCCGCCTGCGCCCCGCGCGCCAGCCCGAGCCCGGCGCACGCGATCACCGGCGGCATGGCGAAGACCCCGTAGCGCGCGAAGGGCTGCAGCGGCAGCAGCAGCGCGGCCAGCACGGGCACGGCCGCCCAGACCAGGACGTAGAGGCCGAGGCGACGGCGCTCGCGGACGAGCAGCACGGCCCCGGCCGCCGCCGGGACCAGCACGGAGACGGTCAGATAGGGCACGAAGCCGTCCAGGTAGCCGCGCCAGTTGCCGCGCACCGCATCGATCGGGTGGGTGAGCGCGTCGCCCAGCGAGCGCACCGGGTAGCGGAACAGGCTGGAGCGAAACGCGACGACGTCGTCGTGGTAGGCGGACACCCGCAGCGCCAGCCAGGCCGCGCCACCGGCCGCCAGGGCCCCGGCCATCGCCGCCGCCCAGCGCCGGCGGCGCTGCGGCTCCACCAGCACGAAGCTCAGCGGCGCCAGCGCCAGCGCGACCTTCCCGCTCTCCTTGGTCAGGACCAGCGCGGCCAGGACGAGGCCCAGCCCCGCCGCCGTGGCCAGGTCGGCGCGCTCCGCGAGCCGCAGGGTCAGCAGCAGCGCGGCCGCCATCAACGCGGTCAGCAGCGGGTCGGGCAGCCCGATCGCGTCGTGCACGACGAACAGGGGCGCCACCACGTACAGGGCCGCCGCGGCCAGGCCGGCCGCCACGCCGCCGAGCCGCGCCGCCAGCAGCCCCACCGCCACCAGCGCCCCCGCGGCGCCGGCCAGCGAGACCAGCCGCATGGCGTCCATCGGGGGCACGCCGAGGTCGATGAGCCCGGCCGCGAGCCAGTAGGGCAGCGGCTCCTTGCCGATCAGCAGCGCCAGGAAGGGGTCGGCGCCGTGGGCGATCTTCAGCGCGTAGGTCGCGTACCAGCCCTCGTCCCCGAACCAGGGGAACCGGTCGTAGCGGACGAAGCGGGTGATGGCGAAGACGGCGCCGATCAGCGCGATCGCCGCGGGCACGAGCGGGCGCGCGCGGATCATCGCGGCCGCTCGTAGATCCGCACCACCGAGCCGCCGCGCGGCCGCGGGAACTCGGCCACGAGCACGAACGCCCTCGGCCCGCGCAGCGCGAGCAGGCGCTCGCCCGCGGGGTCGGGGAAGGGCAGGTCGTCGCGCACCAGGACGCGGGCGCGCCGCGCGGCCGGGCGGTCGCCGAAGACGAACGGGTTGCGACCCTCCAGCAGCAGGGAGAGGACGTCCACCGCGGCCCGCGAGCGGATCACCGGCTCGCCCGGGCGCGTGCGGCGGCGCAGCTCGTCGGCCACGGCGGGCCAGGGCGCGCCCGCCTGCACCCCGGTGACGTACTGCACGTCGTCGCGCCCCGGATAGCGCACGGTGTCGGGATGGGCGAGCACCCGCGCGTCGAGCCACAGCGCGGGGCCCAGCACCAGCGCCAGGGCGACCGCGACGGCCGCCGCCGCCGCACGCGTCCCTCCCACAGCGCGATGCAGCGCCGCCCCGCCACGGGCCAGCCCGACCCCGGCGAACACCACCAGCAGCGGGACGAGGAAGAGCGCGTGGCGCGGGTAGGGGCTGACCGGCAGCAACAGCGCGGCGGCCAGCAGGACGGCGAACCAGCCCGCCACCACCAGCGCCGGGCGCGGGCGCTCGCGCACCGTCACCACGAACCCGGCCACCCCGGCCACCAGGACGGGCACGGTGACGTAGCCCGTGAAGGTGTCCCGGTAGACGGGCCAGTTCTCGCGGATCCAGCGCCACGGGTCCGAGAGGGCATCGCCCACGTCGCGGACCGGGTAGAGCAGCGGCACCTGGCGGATCGCCTGCGCCTTCTCCCACAGCGCCGAGCTGCGCAGCAGCAGCCAGCCGGCCAGCGCCCCGGCCAGGCCGATCGCCGCGTAGCCCGTCCACCGGGCCAGCCGGCGCCGCACGTTCGGCGAACGCCAGTCGAAGCACAGCAGGCTGAGGGGCAGCAGCAGCACCGCGCCCTTGGCGCCCTCCTTGGTGAGGATGCCGAGGCCCAGCGCCGCGGCCAGCCCGACTGCGGGCGCCAGGCGCGGCCGCGCGGCGAGCTCCAGCTGCAGGTACAGCGCGCTGGTCATCAGGGCGGTGAGCAGCGGGTCCATGATCCCCACGACGTCGTGCACCAGGAACAGCGGCAGCGCGGCGTACAGGGCCATGGCGGCCAGCGCGGGCCCGGTCCCGGCCAGGCGGCGGGCGATCAGGCCGACCATCGCCAGGGTGAGCAGCCCGGCCAGCAGGGAGACGATCCGCGTGGCGGTCAGGGGCGAGAAGCCGAGCTTGGCGAACACCGTCGCGATCCAGATCGCCAGCGGCTCCTTGGCGATGCTCAGGGAGACGAACGCGTCGTGGAGGTTGTGGGCGACGCGGTCGACGAACGCCCCGTGGCTGCCCTCGTCCACGAACCACGGCAGGCGGCCGATCAGGCCCAGCCGGGTGACGAGGTAGAAGAGCACGATCTCGCCCAGCGCCAGGGCCGCCAGCCGCTGCGGGATGGCCGGTGGGAGCGCGACGGGCGGTCGGGCTGCGGGTCGCGCGACGGCCATCTGCTCCATGATCCCCGAACCCATGCGGATCGGCTTCCACAATCCGTACCGGGGGTCGGTCGGGGGCGGCGACCGCTACCTGTACACGATGCTCGAGGAGGCGGCCCGCGACCGGGACGCCGAGCTGGTCGTGCTGGGGCCCGAGCGTCCGGACCGCGCGCGCTGGGCTCAGGTCGGCATCGGCGTGGACCCGTCGGAGCTGGAGTGGCGTCCCACCGAGGGCACGCAGCTGACGGAGCGCTCGCGCGACCTCGACCTGCTGGTGGGTCTGGCCACCGACGTCCCGGTGGAGTCGGCCGCGCGGCGCTCGGTGGCGATGGTGCAGTTCCCGTTCCGCGCGCGCGACCGGCCGCTGGAGCGGGCGCGGGCGGCCGCGCTTGCGGCCCAGGGACGGCGGCGCGCGCCGCGCGCGCTGGCCAGCTACCAGCGCTACCTGTGCAACTCGCGGTTCTCGCAGGAGTGGATCGCCCGGCGGCTGGGCGTGGACGCCGAGGTGCTGGCGCCGCCGGTGGATCCGCCGGCGCACCCCCCGGCGCGGGAGCGCCGGCCCTGGATCGTCTCCGTCGGGCGCTTCTTCCGCGGCGGGCACGAGAAACGCCAGGACGTGCTGATCGACGCCTTCGGGGATCTGGATGCGGCGGGCTGGGAGCTGCACCTGGCGGGCACGGCCGACGCCGGCGCGGAAACGCAGCGCTGGCTGGCCGACCTGCGCGAGCGCGCCCGCGGCCTGCCCGTGCACTTCCACGTGGACGCCCGGCGCGAGGAGGTCCTGGACCTGTACGCCGGGGCGGCGCTGTACTGGCACGCGGCGGGCTACGGCGTCGATGCGAAGCGCCACCCGGAGCGCGTCGAGCACTTCGGCATCGCCACCGCCGAGGCCATGGCCCACGGCGCGGTGCCGCTGGTCGTCCCGGAGGGCGGGCAGGCGGAGATCGTGCGCGCCGGCGAGACGGGCGCGCACTGGCGCACCGTCCCCGAGCTGGTCGCCGCCACGCGCGCGCTGATCGACGCGCCCGAGGAGCTCGCGCGTCTGAGCGAGGCCGCCGCCCGCGACGCCCGTCAGTACGACACGGCCCGCTTTCGCGCGGCGGTCCGGGAGCGGGTGCTGACGTGGGCGGACCCGTCCCGCGGCGGTTGATCTCCAAACGCGCGCGGTCTCACGGCGCGCCCACCACGCGGTTGCAGTTGACCGCCTATATGGCGGCAAAGTGCAACCGCGTCCGCTAGGAGACCGCGGCCACGATCACGTCCTGGAAGCCCGCGGCGTCGGGGCGGCCCGACCACGTCCCGCGGCGCGGCGGTCCCGCCGCCTTCAGCCCGTGAGCGGCGAGGCGTTCGAGCACCCAGCCCTCGTCGTAGGCCACGGCCGCCTCGGGCACGTCGGCCTGCGCGAAGCGGGCCGGCCAGTGCTCGTGCGGGAAGGCGATCGCCGCGGCGCCCTCCGTCTGGCGGCGCCGCGCCGCGTCGTCGAGCAGGAAGAAGGTGGCCAGCAGCCGGCCGCCGGGCCGCAGCACGCGCGCCGTCTCGGCCAGGTAGCGGTCGGCCTCGTCCGCGAGCAGGTGAGTGAAGACCGAGGTGGCGACCGCGACGTCGAACTCGTCGTCCCCGTAACGGAAGCGAACGTCGCGGGCCGCGCCGGTGCCGCCGGGGTTGTAGGCCGCGTTGTGGACATCGAGGTGCGCGAACCGGAAGGCCGGGTGCCGCGGGCCATAGCGGCGGGCGCACCAGGCGACGGCCGGCGCGGACACGTCAAAGCCCTCGTAGGAGCCCTCGGGTCCGAGGTGGCCGGCCAGCGCGCGCGCCACCCGGCCGATGCCGCAGCCCACGTCCAGCACGCGCTCGTCCGGCCGCAGCCCGGCCTCCGCGACCAGCAGCCCCAGCACCTCGTCCCCCGTCGCCACGAAGTCCGAGTCGCCCACCGTGCCCCGCAGCCGCCGCGGCGGGACGAGGGGATCCGCCCTCCCCCGCACCAGATCCGCGGCGTCCAGCGCCCGCAGCCGCAGCGCGGTGAGGGGGTGGGCCATCAGTCCGAGCCGCCGGAGGAGTCCTCGGCCCGCCCCGCGCCGTCACGAGGGTCTCCGGCCCCGCTCGCCCGGCGCGGAGAGTCCGCCGCGGCCGGCCCGCGCCAGGGGCGCGATGGGACCACCTCATCGACGGCGACCTCGGCGCTCGCTCGCAAGCGGCGCCGCTCGCGCAACATCGCCCCGAGCAGTGGTGCGGCCGCCGCGGTCGCGCGCAGGTGCGCGCCCAGCCGCCGCTCGCGCAGCGCGTGCCACGCCCACGCGGCCTGGCGGTACAGGAGCGGTCCGGCCCAGCGCAGGGGAAACGCCTTGGCCGCGATCAGCAGGGTGTTGCGCTGCGCCCAGTGCGCGGGGCTGCGCGGGCCCTCGCTCCCCTCCCCCGCGTGCCGCGCCACGGCCCGCGGCTCGTAGCGGCACGTCCAGCCGGCCAGGCGCAGGCGCAGCCCCAGGTCCACGTCCTCCAGGTACAGGAACAGCCGCTCGTCGAAGCCGCCGACCGACCGGACCGCGGCCCGCCGGTACAGGGCCGCCCCCGCGCAGGCGGCGAACACCTCCCCGGGAGCGTCGAAGCGTCCGTCGTCGCGCTCGAAGCGCCCGCGCTGTTCGCACACGCCGTCACGGCGCAGCACGTCCCCGGCGTCGTACAGCACTCCGGGGTCGGCCAGGTCCACCATCTTGCAGGCGACCGAGGCCGCATCCGCTTCCAGTGCCGCCGTCATCCGCTCCAGCCAGTCCGGGGCCAGGACCACGTCGGTGTTCACCAGCGCGACGGCCTCGGCGGAGGCCGCGTCCAGGCCCCGGTTCGCCGCGGCCGCGAAGCCGAGGTTCTCCCCCAGCTCCAGGACGCGCACGCCCTCGCGGCCCGCCGCCTCCCGGGCCGAGCCGTCGGTCGAGCCGTTGTCGACCACCACGACCTCGGCCGGCGCGAGGGTCTGGGCGGCCACCGAGTCCAGGCAGCCGGACAGCCACCGGCGCCCGTTGTAGTTGGGGATGACGACGGCGGCGGTCACGCCTGCGTGCGCAGGCGCACCGGCCGGCGGCGCGGGGTGCGCCGCAGCGCCCGGCGCTCGACCGGCGGGTGGGCCTGGGCGCCGGCCACCGCGCTCAGCAGGCCCGTGCGGAAGTGCTCGACGTCGAAGCGCGCGGCCTGCGCGACGCAGGCCTGCGGGTCGATCGCCAGCGCGTCGAAGCCCTCCACCGCGGCGGCCAGCGACCCAGCGTCGGGACGGTCGAAGAACGTGCCGGTCCGGCCCTCCACCACGGTCTCCCGCGCGCCGCCCGCGTTGAGCGCGATCACGGGACGCCCGGCGGCCTGGGATTCCACGGCGGCCATCCCGAACTCCTCCTTGGCGGTGACCACCAGGGCGCGCGCGCCCGACATGAGCTGCGCCACGCGCTCGTCGGGCAGGCGGCCCTCGAAGCGCACGTTCGGCCCGGCCATGCGATGCAGCCGGCGCGCCTCGGGGCCGTCGCCGACGACCACCAGCGGGAGCCCGAGCCGGTTGAAGGCCTCCACCGCGACCTCGATCCGCTTGTGGAACATCAGCTCCGAGACCACCAGGTAGTAGTCGCCCACCGGCCCCGGCGTGAAGCGCGCGGTGTCCACCGGCGGATGCACCACCGAGGCCTCGCGGCCGTAGTAGCGCCCGATGCGCCGGCGGGTGACGTCGGAGATCGCGACGTAGGTGTCGACGCGTTGAGCCGCGATCCAGTCCCACTGGCGCCAGCGGTTGAACAGCACGCGCAGCCCCGCGCGGACCAGCGGATGACGCGAGGCCAGCGTCGCCTCACGCTCGTTCCAGGCGTAGCGGAACGGGTTGTAGCAGTAGCAGAGGTGCACGGCCCGCTCGTCCGCCAGCACCCCGTGGGCCCACGCGCTGGAGGAGGAGATCACGACGTCGTACTCGCTCAGGTCGAAGGACTCGATCGCGTAGGGGTAGAAGGGCAGCAGCGCCCGGAACGTGCGCGCGGTGGGCCGCAGTTTCTGCAGGAACGACGTGTGCACCTCACGGCCGGCGAACCGTCCCTCGGTCCCGCGCTCGTCGTACACGGCCGTGAAGATGTCCGCGTCCGGCCACAGGTCGCACATGGCGGCGAACACCCGCTCGGCGCCGCGGAGGTCGAGCAGGAAGTCGTGGACGAGGGCCACGCGGCGGGGGGAAGTGACGGATCCTGCCATCCGGGCGAGTCTAGTCACCGTGCCCCCCGTCGCAGGGGCGCGTGCGCCGTACACTCGCCCCGATGATCGCCGGGATCGACGGCCGCAGCCTCGCGCGCGGGCAGGCTGGACGGGGCGTCTCGCGCTACACGTCCTCGCTGGTCCAGGCCCTGGCCGAGTCCTTCCCGCAGGACCGCTGGCGCCTGCTGGTCCCGGGCGG
>JAWVFR010000029.1:0-26635 GCA_033855845.1 Solirubrobacteraceae bacterium | reverse complement strand
TCCTGGATGAAGCCGAGGTCGCCCTCCTGGTAGTAGGAGATCGAGAAGACGTCGTTGTCGCCCGAGCGCAGGAAGCCGTCGCAGCGCCCGCCGTTGAGCTGCGTGCGCCCGCCCTTCCAGCTGTGATCGGGGTCCGGATGGCCGCAGCCCTGCCAATCGGGCGCCAGGCGGCGGGTCTTGACGACCTTGCCCTGCTTGTCGGTGAAGCCGAGCCCCGCCTGGCGGCCGTCGGCACCGGGCAGCCACCCCAGGTAGTGGTCGAAGGAGCGGTTCTCCATCATCAGGACCACGATGGTGTCCACCGGCAGGTTGCGCGGGGACGGGAGGCGGCGGCGGCGCTGCTGCCGGGCGGCCTCGGCGACCAGCGTGTCGGGGTGCAGGACCGTGGCCAGCCCGGCGCCCAGGCCGGCGGTCAGAGCTGCGCGCTGGAGGAAGTCGCGCCGGCGCAGGTACTCGTCCGGCGCCGCGTCGGCCAGCCGCTCGGCCTGCTCCGGGTCCCGCAGATCCCCCATCGCCTTTGAACGCTAGCCGCGCGCGGCTCAGGCGAGCGCCGGTTCCGGGACCGCCTCCTCCGGGGCGCCCACCAGAGCGCCGCCCGGGCAGTCCTCGCAGGGCACGTCGCGGCGCGGGTCGCGCATGCCGGCCAGGGAGATCAGGCCGGCCAGCGCGAGCAGGCCCGCGGCCACTCCGATCGCGACGCGGAAGGCCTGCAGCGAGGCGTCGCTCAGGGCCCGGCGCAGCTGGGCGCGCTCGGCGCCCCGGACCGCCGGGGGCACGGCGGCGGACAGCGGGCGGGACTCGGCGCGCTGCACCGCGGCCCGGGCCGGCGGCGACAGCCGGTCCACCGGGAGACGCGAGTGCAGGGCCGTGGTGAACTGCGAGGAGACGAACACGCCGATCACCGCCACCGCGAGCAGCGTCGCGATCCGGGCGATCGCGTTGTTGATCCCGGAGGCGATCCCGGCGTGCTCGGACTCCACGCCGCCCAGGACCGCCGCGGTGAGGGGCGCCACCGTGGCAGAGAGGCCGAGGCCGAACACCAGCAGCGCGGGGAGCAGCTGGGTCACGTAGTCCGCGTGGACGTCGAGGCGCAGCATCAGCGCCACCCCGGCCGCCGCCACCAACGGTCCCGCGGTCATCAGGCGCCGCGGGCCCAGCCGGTCGGCCATCGCCCCGAAGCGCTTGGACGCCAGGAACATGATCGCCGTCACCGGCAGCAGCGCCACGCCGGCCTCGACCGGTCCGTAGCCGGAGACCTGCTGGAGGAAGAGCACGAGGAAGAAGAAGGGCAGCCCCAGGCCGGCGTACATGGCCAGCGTGGCGAGATTCCCGGCCGCGAAGTTCCGGCGGCGGAACAGCTCGAGGGGAACCATCGGGTCGCGCTCGCGGCGCTCCACCAGCGCGAACGCCACCAGCAGCAGCGCCCCGGCGGCCAGCGGCGCCCACACCAGGGGATCCCCCCAGCCCCGGCGCGGCTGCTCGATGAGGGCGAAGACCGGGCCCGCTAGGCCCAGGGCGGCCAGGGCCGCGCCCCGCACGTCCAGGCGCGGGCGCCGGCCGCTCGGACGGTCGTCGGGCATCGCGCGCAGCGTCAGCGCGATGGTCAGCACGGCGAACGGCAGGTTGATCAGGAACACCCAGCGCCACGAGGCGGCCTGCACCAGCACGCCGCCGGCCAGCGGCCCCATGACCGTGGCGATTCCCGTCCACGCCGTCCACGACCCGATCGCGCGGCCGCGCTCGGACTCCCGGAAGGTGGCGACGATGATGCCCAGCGTGCTGGGGACGAGCACCGCCGCGGCGATGCCCTGGAGCGCCCGGAACGCGATCAGCGTGATGGAGTCGGGTGCGACCGCGCACAGCAGCGAGGTGGCTCCGAAGGCCGCCACGCCGGCCACGTACACGCGGCGGTGGCCGAACAGGTCGCCCAGCGAGCCGCCGATCAGCAGGAACGAGGCCAGCGTGAGCAGGTAGGCCTCGACCACCCACTGCTGCGTGGCCAGGCCGGCGCCGAGGTCGCTCGCCATCGCGGGGAGGGCGACGTTCACGACCGTCCCGTCCAGGAACGCCATCCCGGAGCCCAGGACGCAGGCCACGAGCACGAGCGTCTTGCGAGGCACCCGGTTAGGCTAGCTCGCGGTGTCCGACGGCTCCCTCCACTGCCTGGTCGAGATCCCCAAGGGGTCGCGCAACAAGTACGAGTGGGACGAGCACCTGGGGGCGATCAAGTTCGACCGCTTCCTGTTCTCCTCGGTCGTCTATCCCCTGGATTACGGGATGATCCCCGAGACGCTGGCCGAGGACGGGGACCCGCTGGACGCGATGGTGGCGGTGTCCGAGCCCACGTTCCCCGGGTGCATGATCCCGGTCAAGCCGATCGCGCTGTTCAAGATGCGCGACGAGAAGGGAATCGACGACAAGGTGATCTGCGTGCCCCTGCAGGACCCCAACTGGAACAGCTTCGAGCGCCTGGAGGACCTGCCCGCTCAGCTGTGCGACGAGATCTCGCACTTCTTCGCGGTCTACAAGACGCTGGAGCAGAAGGACGTGGAGGTGGAGGGCTGGTTCCCGCGCGAGGACGCGGTCGCGGTGATCGAGGAGTCCCGGCGCCGCTGGCGGGAGCGCGAGGCGTGATCGACCCGCTCCCCGACTTCCCCTACGCGCCGGTCTTCCGCGAGGTCGACGGCCTGAAGCTCGCCCACGTCGACGAGGGCGAGGGCCCGCCCGTGGTGTTCTGGCACGGCGAGCCGACGTGGTCCTACCTGTGGCGGCGCGTCATCCCGCCGGTGCTCGACGCGGGCTTTCGCTGCATCGCGCCGGACCTGGTCGGCTTCGGCCGCTCGGACAAGCCGACCGATATCGGCTTCTACTCCTACGACCGCCACTGCGAGCTGGCCGCGACGCTGCTCGAGGACCTCGACCTGCGCGACGCCACGTTCGTCGTGCACGACTGGGGCGGGCCGATCGGGCTGCGCCTGGCCGTGGAGAACCCCGACCGCGTGTCGCGCCTGGTCATCATGGACACCGGCCTGTGGACGGGGCGCCAGCGGATGAGCGACGCCTGGACGGCGTTCCGCGACTTCGTCGAGCGCACCGAGGACCTGCCGATCTCCTTCCTGGTGGACGGCGCCACCAAGCGCTCGCTCACCGACGAGGAGAAGGCGGCCTACGACGCGCCCTTCCCGGACGCCGCCTCCAAGGCCGGGGCCCGGGCCTTCCCGCTGCTGATCCCGCGCGAGGAGGATGCGCCCGGGGCGGCCGAGGGCCGTGCCGTCCTGGCCGCGCTGCGCGAGGACGCGCGACCGATGCTGTTCCTGTGGGCCGCCGAGGACCCGGTCCTGAGCCTGGAGGTGGGCGAGCGCTTCGCGGAGGCCATCGGCCATCCCGGGATCGACCGGGTGATCCCCGACGCCTCGCACTTCCTCCAGGAGGACCAGGGACCGCTGATCGGCGAGGCTATCGCCGGCTGGCTGCGCTCCTGAGGATCTCCCCGGCGTGGGAGATCAGGATGAGGTGCCCCTCGCCGGGGAGGCGCTCCAGCTTCGCGCGCGGCAGGCGGGCGGCCAGGTACTCGGCGTGGCTCGGGGGAACGATGCGATCGGCCTCCCCCTGCCACAGCGTGACCGGGGCGGCGACGTCCTCGGGGCGAAAGCCCCACGGGGTCCCGAGCGCGCGGTAGTCGAGCACCGGGCCGCGTGTCCCCTGGCGGAAGGCCTCGCGGAAGAACGACATGTCGCGGAAGTCCGGCGTGGCCGCGCGCAGCGCCTCGCGGTCGGCCGCGGGCAGATCGTGGGCCAGCGCGCGGCGCGCCAGCCCGGGCCAGCGTCCCGCGGTGAGCGCCGCGGGCGCCAGCAGCGCGCGGGCCAGCGGCGGCGCGCGGCGCGCGAGGACCTCCAGGGCGCGGTCGGCGCCGGTCAGCGCCAGCGTCCGGGGACCGCGCCGCGGCGACGGGGGCCCGACGGGCACCGCGCCGGGCGGAGCCGGGCCGGCGACGACGACCGTGGCCTCGATGCGGTCGCGCAGCGCCCACGCGCAGGCCAGAGCGTAGGGCCCGCCCCCCGACCAGCCCAGGACCGCGAAGCGCTCGATACCCAGCGCGTCGGCCAGGGCGCCGGCGTCGGCCGGCCAGTCGCCCACCCGCCATGGCGAGCGGGGGCGGGAGAGCCCGATGCCCGGCCGGTCGGGGGCCAGCAGGCGGACACCTTCGGCTCGCGCCGCCTCGGCCAGCGCCAGCGCATCGAAGCGCGAGGAGGGCGTGCCGTGGCAGTAGACGACGGGCACCCCGTCCGGGTCGCCGACGTCGGCATAGCCCAGGGCGCGCCCGTCGGGCAGCACGAGCGTCCTGGACGCCGCGGCGTCAGGAATGGGCGCTGCCGGCGGGCTCGTGCGCGGGGTCGCTGGCCGCCGCGCGCGCCTCGTAGGCGGCGCGGACCGAGCGGTCGGCGTCCCACGTCACGCGGTCCACCTTCAGCGCGCGGTTCAGCCGTTCGCGAGCGGGGCGGGGCAGCAGGGCCATGAACCGGCTGATCGGACCCAGCGCGCGGGGCACGAACACGTCCACGCGGGGGCGCCGGACCACTTCCACGATCGCCTCCGCGACATCGGCGGGCTCGACCTTCTGCACTCCGCGCACGTCCTCGTAGCCGGCGATCATCTCCGTCTTCACCACGCCGGGCATGACGATGGAGAACTCCAGCCGGCTGCCCGCGTGCTCCGCGCGGACCGCCTCGGTCAGGCCGACCACGGCGTGCTTGGTGGCCACGTAGGTGGCGATGCCCGGCGGCGCGATCTTGCCCGCGGAGGACGCGACGTTCACGATGTGCCCCTCGGGGCGGCTCAGCAGGCGCGGGACGCCCAGGCGCAGGCCGTTGACCACGCCGAAGAAGTTGACGTCCACCTGGCGGCGCGTGGCGGCGTCGTCCTCCTCCAGGAACGGGCCGAGGTGCAGGATGCCCGCGTTGTTGACCAGCACGTCGAGCGGTCCCAGCGCGGTCTCGACCTCGTCCAGGAACGACGCGTAGGAGGCGGGATCGGTGACGTCCAGGCCGAGCCCGAGCGCTCCGACCTCGGAGCCGGTGCGGGCGGCCAGCTCGGCGTCGAGGTCGCCGATCGCCACGCGCGCGCCGGCCCGCGCCAGGGCCTGCGCCGTGGCGCGGCCGATCCCGCGGGCGCCGCCGGTAACGGCGGCGACCTTGCCCTCCAGCGACCGCGGAGCCTGGCGCGCCATCTAGGCGGCTTCGACCGGCTCTGCCGGCTCGCCGCCGGCGGTCTTGGCCTCCGGGACGGCGTCGGGCTCCAGGCCCGGCTCGCTGCGCGCGGCGCGCTCCTCGTAGGCGGAGCGGCGGTCGTGGTCGATGTCCAGCAGGACCCGGTCGCTTTTCATCGCCTTGGCCACCGCCATCTGCGTGCGCTGCGGGAGCACGTAGGTGGCCTTGTGGATCGCGCCCACCTCGCGGGGGACGAAGACGTCGCGGCGGGGGACCTTGATCGCGTCGACGATCGCGCTCGCCACCTCCTCGGGGCCCACGGACTTCACGCCGCGGGTCTCCTTGAGGCCCGAGCCCAGCTCGGTGCGCACCACGACCGGCATCACGATCGAGAAGTCGATCCCGTAGTCGGCGTTCTCCAGCTGGACGGACTCGGTGAGCCCCACGACGGCGTGCTTGGAGGCGACGTACGTGGCCCCGCCGGCCGGGGAGATCTTGCCCACCATCGAAGCGACGTTGATGACGTGGCCGCTGCGGCGGGGGCGCATCCGTCGGACCGCGAGCTTGGTGCCCGTCAGGACGCCGTGCACGTTGATGTCGATGATCCGCGTGGACGTGGCGTCGTCCTCCTCGGCGAAGTCGCCGAGGGGCATGATCCCCGCGTTGTTGACCAGCACGTCGACGGGGCCCAGGCGCTCCTCCACGGCGTCGAGGAAGGCGGCGAAGGACTCGCGGTCGGTGACGTCGAGGGGCAGCCCGACGGTCCCGCTGCCGATCTCGCCGGCGACCTGCTCGGTCAGCTCCGCGTCGAGATCGCCGATGGCCACCCTGGCGCCCTGGCGGGCCAGTTGCTCGGCCGTGGCGCGCCCGATCCCGCGCGCGCCGCCGGTGATGGCGACGACCTTGCCGTGGACGGGACGGGGTTCTGGCTTGGCCATCTGCGGGGTTCCTCCTGGTTTGGCTGGCTGGCCAAACGGTATCGCTTTGTAATCTCCACGAGCCATGGCGTCCTTCAAGTACGGAAAGCACCGCCTCGCCTACTCGATCTACGGCGACGGCCCGCGCACCACGGTCCTGCTCCCGGGGCTGCTGTTCTCCCAGCGGATGCATGTCCCGCTGGCCCGCGAGCTGGCCGAGCGCGGCAACCGCGTCGTCACGCTCGACCTGCTCGGCCACGGCCGCTCCAGCCGCCCGCGCGACATGCGCCAGTACTCGATGGACCTGTTCGCCCAGCAGGTGATCGCGCTGCTCGACCACCTGGAGATCGAGGACGCGGTGGTGGGCGGCACGTCGCTGGGGGCCAACACCACGCTCTGCGTGGCCGCCGCGGCGCCCGAGCGGCTCCGGGGCATGATCATCGAGATGCCGGTGCTCGACAACGCGCTGCTGGGCTGCGCGATCGCCTTCACCCCGCTGATGATCTCACTCACCTTCGGGGAGCCGGTCATGAAGCTGGTGCAGGCCGGCGCCCGCGCGGTCCCCGGCAGCCGTCTGCCCTTCTGGCTCGACGTGGGCCTGGACTGGGTGCGCCAGGACCCCGGCCCCAGCGCCGCGGTGATCCAGGGGCTGTTCTTCGGCCGCACCGCGCCGCCGCAGTCCGAGCGCGAGACGTTCGAGACCCCGGCCATCGTGATCGGCCACCCGCGCGACCCGGTCCACCCGTTCTCCGACGCGGACGCACTGGCCCGCGAGCTGCCCAACGGTCGCATCGTCGACGCCTCCTCGTTCTTCGAGATGCGTCTCGCGCCCGACCGGCTCACCGACGAGTTCTCGGCCTTCATCGACGAGTGCTGGAAGCCGCGCCGCGCGGCGTCCAAGCGCCGCCCCCCGGCCGCGGCCAAGGGAGCCTGACCGATGTCCAGCCGCCAGGAGGAGAAGGAGCAGCGCCGGCAGGAGCGCCTGGCCAAGGAGCAGGCGGCCGACGCCGCCGAGCGCCGCCGCCGGCGCCTGGGGATGCTGGCGGGCGGAGTGCTGGCCGCCGCCGCCGTGGCGGCGATCGTGATCGCGGTGACCGCCGGCGGTGGCGGCTCCAACAAGCCCAAGCCCAACGTGAGCCAGGGGCCGAAGGCCACGATCCCCGCCCAGCAGGTCACCGATCTCAACGCCGCGGCCAAGGCCGCCGGCTGCACTCTGAAGACCTTCACCCCGGGCCCGAACGACCGCCAGCACGTCAACGCCATCGTCAGCTATCCGCAGAACCCGCCGGTCTTCGGCCCGCACGCCCCCACGCCCGCCAGCGACGGCGACTACATCGGACAGGGCGACGTGCAGGTGGAGACGCTCGTCCACTCCATGGAGCACGGGCGCGTGATCATCTGGGTCAAGCCCACCGTGCCCAAGAAGCGGCTCGCCCAGCTGGAGACGCTGTTCACCGAGCCCATCCCGGGCCAGCCCGAGGGCTACAAGCAGGTGCTGGTGGAGAACGCCAGCATCCCCGGCCCCGTGGCGGCGACCTCGTGGGGGCAGCAGATGAACTGCAGCCGCTTCGACGACAAGACCTTCGACGCGCTGCGCGCCTTCCGCGCCCGCTACGTCGACAAGGGCCCGGAGAACGTGCCCTTCCCGGAGTAGGCGCAACCCGGCCGGCGTCGAAGTGTTCCGGGTGGCGATGGTCGACGCCCCCGTGGACTTCGAGGCGGCCGTGCCGGTCGCCTCCGCCGCGGCCGCTTCGCGCACGATCCTCGTCGCCCGGCGCTTCGACCTCGTCGGCTTCCGCTGGCGCGCCGGGGCCGAGCCCCGCATCCGGCTGCGCGTGCGCCGGGGCGGGCGCTGGAGCCGCTGGGTGGCGGTGCCCCACGGGCACGGCGCGCTGCGCGGACGGCGCGGCCAGGAGGGGTCAGACCCCGTGTGGGCGGGGGGCGCCGACGCCTACCAGCTGCGCGTGGCAGGACGGGCGCCGGGGCTGCGGGCTCACTTCGTGTCGGTCCCGCGGCGTGCGCGTCCCGTGGCCCGGCGCGCCCAGGCCGGGCAGCCGCCGATCGTCTCGCGCGCGGCCTGGGGCGCGGCCAACTGCCAGCCCCGGGAGGCGCCGTCCTACAGCCGGGTGGAGGTCGCCTTCGTGCACCACACGGTGAACGCGAACGACTACACGCGCCAGGAGTCCCCGCAGATCGTGCTGGCCATCTGCCGCTACCACCGCAACTCCAACGGCTGGTCGGACGTGGGCTACAACTTCCTGGTCGACCGCTACGGGCAGATCTTCGAGGGCCGGGCGGGCGGGATCGACCGCGCCGTGGTCGGCGCGCAGGCCCAGGGGTACAACTCCGTCTCCACCGGAGTGGCGAGCATCGGGGAGTTCACGACGGAGGGACAGACGCCGGAGGGACTGGGCGCCCTGTCGCGGCTGCTGGCCTGGAAGCTGGGTGTGCACGGAGTGCCCGCCCAGGGGCGCGTGACCGCGGCCGGGAAGTCGTTCGAGCGGATCTCCGGGCACCGCGACGCGAACTCCACGGACTGCCCGGGGAACGCCCAGTACGCCCAGCTCCCGGAGCTGCGGCGGATGGTCGCGGCGGGTGGGACGCCTTCGGGTCCGGTCCCCGCCGCGCTCGAGCTGCAGGCGCCGCCGCGCGTGCGCATGCCCGACGCCCCCACGTTCGCGGGGCGCCTGACGGCGGCCGGGGGTGGCCCGCTGGGCGGGCGCACGGTGGAGCTCCAGGCGCGGCTGTCCACCGGGGAATGGCGGACGGTGAGCGGCGCGCTCACGGGACCGGACGGAGCGTGGTCCCTCGCGCTGCCGACCACGCGGTCCGGCGCCTACCGGGCCCACTTCGCCGGGGACCTGGGCGGCGCGCCGGTGACCTCGGTGGAACGTCGGGTCGCGGTCACGCCGCGCCTCGAGGTCCGCTCGACCGCGCTGCGCGTGCGGCGGGGCCAGGCGATTCGCCTGCTGGGCAGCGTGAACCCGGCCAAGCCCGCGGTCGACGTCATCCTCTGGCGCCGCTCCGGCGGCGTGAACCGGTTCGCCGGGCGCTTCGCGGCCGCCATGCGAGGCCGTGGCCTCTCCGCGCGGATCCGCCTGCTCGGCGCCGCGCTGTACCGCGTCCAGGCCTTCACACCGCCCGACGACCGCAACGCCGGCGGGTCGTCGAACGTGGTCTGGGTCCGCGCGACGCGGTAGGCGCTAGCGCGGGGCCGGTGGCCTCGGCGGGTCGACGATGTCGCGGCCGGTGGGCTGCATCGACTCGTCGAGCTCCAGCTGCCAGTAGTAGCGGGTGAAAGTGACGCCGGAGCGGTACTCGCCCACGTGCGGCTCGACCGTCTCCCCCGCGGCCATCCGCACGATCAGCTCGGGATAGGTGCGCCCCGGCAGGGCGGCGTACATCGGCGCGGGGAAGGCCCCGCCGAAGCGCGTGTTCACGTCGGTGATGCCAAGCCCCACGTCGCGGTCGCGGAAGGCCTGGACCGTGCAGGCCCCGCGGACCTCGAGAGCCTCGGCCACGCGGCGACCCAGCTCCACCAGCTTCGGGTCGTCCAGCACCGTTCCCTTGATCGACTCGCCGCCGCGCGACTCCAGCATCGAGCGGGGGATCGCGTTCAGGCAGCGACCCTCCAGGTCGCACAGCAGGTCGATCGAGAACTCGGGGCCCTGCATCAGCTTCTGCACCATCACCGGCTCGTCCACGTAGCGGCAGAAGAAGTCGACCTGCTCGGCGTCCGCGGCCGCGTGGATCGAGCGCGCGCCCGACCCGCGGCGCGGCTTGACCATGGCCGGGAGGAAGTCGATGGCCTCGCCCGGCAGGACGGTGGGCGGGGACGGCAGGCCGAGGCGCTGCAGCAGCCGGTGGGTCTCGTACTTGTCGAAGGTCGCCGCCGCGATCTCGGGATCCGAGACGAAGGCGGGCAGCCGCCCGGCGGCCCGCGCGTGGGCGAGGACCTCCAGGTCGAGGTCGGTGAGCGGCACGACCGCCCCGACCCCATGGCGGGCGCACAGCTCCTCCAGCGCGGGCACGTAGGCGGGATCGTCGAAGCGCGGAACGCTCGTGCGCACGTGGGCGGCGTACTGCGCCGGGGCCAGCGGGTTGGGGTCCGCCGCGACCACCGTGGTGTGCTGGGCGAACGCGGACACGATGTCGTAGCGCTTGCCGACACCCGTGAGCAGGACGGCGGGCGTCATCTCCAACCCCCCGTCTCGCCCTTGTAGAGGCCCTCGCCGCGCAACAGGATCCCCACGGTGCGGGCGAGGATCCGCAGGTCGAGCCGCAGGGACTGGTGCTCGACGTACCAGAGGTCGAGCTCGATGCGCTCGGGCCACGGAAGGGAGGCGCGCCCGTTGACCTGCGCCCAGCCGGTGATCCCCGGGCGCACGGCGAGGCGGCCGCGCTGGCGCTCGGTGTACTGCTCGACCTGGACCGGGATCGTGGGGCGCGGCCCCACCAGGGACATCTCCCCGCGCAGCACGTTGACCAGGTTGGGCAGCTCGTCCAGCGACGTGCGCCGCAGGAACGCCCCGACGCGGGTGATGCGCGGGTCGCCCTCGTTGACCGCCATCCCGGCGCCCGCGTGCTCGGCGCCGTGCACCATCGTGCGCAGCTTGTACAGGTCGAAGGGCGCGCCGTCGCGCCCGACGCGGCGCTGGCGGTAGACCGGGTGGCCGCGAGACTCCAACCGGATCGCGAGCATGGCCGCCAGGATGACCGGGCCCGCGGCCACCACGCCGGCGCAGGACAGCACCACGTCCAGCGCGCGCTTCACCGCGTTCCCTCCGCCGGCTCCCAGCCGGCCGGGGTTCCGTGGCGCAGCCAGTCCCACAGGCCAGCGGCCACCGACGCGGTGGTGAGGACGTAGTAGCGGGCGACCAGCAGGGGTCGGGCGGGAACGACGCCCGCGAGCAGAGCGGCGGCCAGGAGGCCGGCCTGCAGCGCCAGGGCGATCCAGTAGAGCGTCCCGGCGCCGGCGGCGACCAGGGCCACGTTGAGCGCGAGCGCGAGGAGGTGGAGGAAGGGCGAGGCGTAGCGCAGCACCCGGTGCGAGGCGACCATGACCGCGTACAGGGGGCCGTACCCGCGCGGCGACAGCAGCCCGCCGCGCAGGACGATCGGCCAGGTGTGGCTCATCATCCGCCGCTTGCGGGCGAACTCGCCCTCGATCGACGGGACCATCTTCTCCACCGCCCGCGCGCGTGGCGCGTACACCGCCCGCCAGCCCCGCTTGACGAAGTTGAAGGGGAACGACAGGTCGTGGCCCATGATCGGGTCGACCTGGAAGTAGGCGTCGCGCCGCGTGGCGTAGATCGCCCCGTTGCCCGCGGTGACCGAGGCCAGCCGCGACTCCAGCCCACGCAGCCACAGCTCGTAGCGCCAGTACACACCCTCCTGGTTGGTCCCTCCGGCGTCCACGAAGCGCACCTGCCCGCAGGCGTAGCCCACCCGCGGGTCGGCGAAGGGCGCGAGCAGCTCGCGCAGCGCTCCGAACTCCCAGGTCGAGTTGGCGTCGGAGAAGGCAACGAGCTCGCCGCGCGCGCGGGCCACCGCCGCGTCCTGCGTGCGCACCTTCCCGGCGCGCGGGTTCTCCAGCACGAGGTCGGCGCCCGCCGCGCGCGCCCGCTCGGGCGTGCCGTCCCGCGACCCGTCGCAGGACACGATCACCTCTAGGCGCTCGCGCGGCCAGTCCAGCGACCGCGCGTTGGCGACCTTGTCCGCGATCACCTCGGCCTCGTGGTAGGCGGCGATGACCAGCGACACGTCGGGGGTCTCCTCGGGCCCGGCGGCCGGCTCGGACCACCCGCGCCGCAGGCGGCCGAGCACCGCCAGCAGCAGCCCGTAGCCGACCTGCGCGTAGACGAGCAGGCCTACGCAGGCCCAGAAGGCGATCTGAAGCGCGGTCACGAGCGGGGATTCTGTCGCACCGCGCCGCATCGCCCGGACTTAGCGAATGTCGGGACTAATCGCTAATCTAATAGTCAATGTTGCTCCCATTCGATAGAACCTGCTGCGATGCCCAGCTGGTCGAGCTCGACCACTGGCGCCTGCGCCTCGACCGAAAGGCGCCACTCAGCCGCCGCTGGACGGGTCGGCTGCGCAGTGACTTGGAGGCGGAGGCGATCGCCGCCTCCACCAGCCTCGAGGGCGTCCCCGTGACCGTGGACGACGTCAGGAGGATCCTCGCCGGGGATCCGCCCCCGACCGTATCCGCCCACGACGAGGCACTCGTGCGGGGATACCGCGAGGCCATGGAGTTCGTCCTGCGCCGCGCCGACGACCCGCATTTCGAGTGGAACCGCGAGCTCATCATCTCGATCCAGGACCGGGTGCTCGCGGGACGCTTCGACGACGGAGCGGGGCGGCTGCGCACCCGAGCCACGCTGGTCGTGCGCCAGGACACGGGACAGGTCGTCTTCCGGCCCCCGCCGGAGCAGGATGTTCCCGCGCTGGTCGATGCGATGTGCGAGGTGCTCAGAACCGCGGACGCCCATCCCGCGGCGGTCGCGGCCTGGGCCCACGTGGCGCTCGCCGCGATCCACCCCTTCCTCGACGGCAACGGACGAACCGCGCGCATCCTGGCGTCCCTGGTGATGTATCGCGGCGGATTCCGCACGCGCCCCTTCACCACGCTGGAGGAATGGTGGGGCCGACATCCCGCAACGTACTACGGCGCGTTCGACTGCCTGGGAGCCGCGTTCGACCCGACCGTTGACGTCAGTCCGTTCGTGTCCGAGCACGCCTCGGCGCAGTTGTCGCAGGTCAAGTCCGTGGACCTCCGGGAGCGCACGTACCGGGGCGTGTGGATCCTGCTGGAGAACATCCTCGACGAGGCGGACCTGCCGGATCGCCTGGCCACGGCCCTGTGGGACGCCTTCTTCGGACGGGCGGTGACCGCCGGGTACTACCGCGGCATGGTGGACGTGAGCCGGGCGACGGCCACGAACGATCTGCGCGCCGGCACCGCTCGCCGGCTCCTGAGGGCGCAGGGAAACACCAGGGGCCGCCAGTACCTCGCGGGCCCGGCGCTCTGGGAGGAGCTCACCGCTCGGCTCGGGCTCGCCAATCCCCTGGAGCCGGGCGCCGCCCGGGCCGCCGTGGTCGACGAGCTGCTCGACCGGATGGTGGAGTCCGGGGAGCTCCCGGGCCGGTCGCCGGATCAGATCGCGCTCTTCGGCTGAGAGCGTCAGCGGTCGATGAGCGAGCGGTACAGCTCGACGTGGCGGGCGGCCACGGTGTCCCAGGAGTAGGGGCCGCCGGCGGCGGCGCGGGCGGCGGCCGACAGGGCGTCGCGGCGGGGCTCGTCCTCCAGCAGCCGGCGCAGGGCCAGGTGCAGCGCGGCGGGGTCGCCGGGGGCGACCAGCTCGGCCGCTCCTGTCTCCGCGACCTCCGGGAAGCCGCCGACGGCGGACAGCAGGAGCGGACGGCCGAAGGCCAGCGCCGTGGCCAGGACTCCGGACTGGTCGATGTCGCGGTAGGGGAGCACGACGAGGTCCGCGCGGCGGAACAGGGCCGGGACCTGCGCGTCGTCCACGAAGCGCGGGAAGAACCGCACCGACGGGGTGGCCCGCTCGCGCAGCGGCTTCAGGGGCATCCGCGGCATCCCCACGACCCACAGCTCCGCGCCGCCGATCCCCCGCCAGGCCTCCAGCAGCACGTCGATCCCCTTGTAGGGGCGCAGCAGCCCGAAGAACAGGACCACCGGCCCTTCGACCTCCGCCAGTTCGGGGGGCAGCGGCTCCTCGTGCTCCTGGCGCTCGAGGTAGTCGAACGCGCCGTGGGGGATCACATGCACGCGCTCCGAGGGCACCTCGAGGTCGACCACGAGGCGCTCGCGCCCGTGGTGGGAGTGCACGACCACCGCGTCCACGCGCTCGTACAGGCGCCGCTGCGCGTCGACCTGCCCGCGGCGCGGCTCGCGCGGGAGCACGTCGTGCGCGGTCAGCACCACCGGGCGGTCGCGGGGCAGCAGCCGGGCGTCCAGGTGCTGGACCGGGAGCCACTGGAAGTGCACGACGTCCGCGTCGCGGGCGGCGCGGCGGTAGCGCAGCATGTCCGGGACGTGCTGGGCGAGCTTGGCGGCGAAGCGCAGCCGCGAGCCCGGGCGGCCGGGGGCGAAGCGGTAGAAGCGCTCGTCCACCTCGTAGCCGTCCGCGGGCGGCACCGGCCCGTAGTCGAAGCGGCTCGTCACCAGCCGGACGTCCGCCCCCTGGCGCGCGAGCGCGGCCGACAGGGAACGGTCGTAGGGCGGGGTGAACGCTGAGGGGTCGACGACGTCCACGCGCATGGCGCGGCATCATCCCGCAGCATGGCCGAGGGCTTCCCGCACGTAGAGGGCGTCGAGCACTCCTGGGTGGACGTCCAGGCGTCCGAGGGGCCGCTGCGCGTGCACCTCGCCCAGGCGGGCGACGGGCCGCCGCTGCTGCTGCTGCACGGCTGGCCGCAGCACTGGTACCAGTGGCGCAAGCTGGTCCCGCGCCTGGCCTCCGAACGCACGCTGCTGATGCCCGACCTGCGCGGCTTCGGCTGGTCGCAGGCGCCCGGCCACGGCTACGACCCGCTGACCTTCGTCGCCGACGCGGTCGCCGTCCTGGACGCGCTGGAGATCGAGCGCGTGGACCTGGTGGGCCACGACTGGGGCGGGCACACGGGGATGCTGACCGGGTTGCTGCACCCGGAGCGACTGCGGCGGATGGTGCTCCTGAACACCCCGGTGCCATGGTTCCGCCCCAGCCTGGCGCTCGTGGACCAGCTTCCGAAGAGCTGGTACGCGCTGCTCAACGCGATCCCCGGCGTCGGGCGGCGGCTGCACGAGCGCAGCCTCAGGTGGGTGACCCACAACCTGCGCCGCAGCCTGGTGGACCGCTCGGCGATCACCGCCGGCGAGGCCGGCATCTTCGCCCGGCGCTACCGCCAGCCCGAGCGGGCGCTGGCGGCGCAGCAGCTCTACGGCAGTTACGTGCGCGCGTTCACCCAGGGGCTGCGCGACCGCCCCTTCGACGCGCTGCGCCTCACCGTCCCCACCCGGCTGCTGTTCGGCGTGGAGGACGTGATGCTCTCCACCGCCCTGACCCGGGGATGGGAGGGCCACGCCGACGACATGGCCGTCGAGTACGTCGAGCACTGCGGCCACTTCATCGCGGAGGAGCGGCCGGACCTGGTGGCGGAGCGAATCCGCTCGTTCCTGGCCGCCTGAGCAGGCGGCGCAGGCCGGCCACCTCGTCGCGGGAGAAGAACCCGGTGAGGACCAGCGCCGCCGGAATGGCCGCGAGCACGGCCGTCCGGGCCAGCAGCCCGCCGGCGCCGTGGGTGGGGAGCAGCAGCTCCCCGGCGACGGTCAGGGTGGCGATGGCGGCGATGGCGTGGACCAGGCGCCCCCACTCGAAGGCCACCGCGAACAGGCGCCGGGTGAGGACGAACATCGCCGCCAGCATCACCACGTAGGCGCCGCACAGGGCGAGGCCGGCGCCCGCGATCCCCAGCGGGGGGACCAGCACCAGCAGCAGGACGACGTTCGCCGCCAGGCCCAGCGCGGCCGCCGGGAAGTTGCGCGTGGTCACCTTCGCGCGCCCCGCCATCACCACCAGCACCAGGAACAGGCCGTACAGCGCCCAGCCCAGCGCGACCCAGGGCATGGCGTCGAAGGCGCCGAAGAACTGCGGCGTGGCCAGCAGGCGCAGGGCCCAGCGCCCCAGCAGCGTCAGCGCGGCGACCACCAGCCCCGTGGCCACGACGTAGTAGGTGGCCACGAGCGCGTAGAAGCGCCGGGCCTCGCCGTCGTCGCGGATGGAGTAGGCCAGCGGGGGCCAGGCGTACTGGAAGGCCCGGGTGAAGAGGATCACCACGGTGGCCAGCTTCACGGCCAGCGAGTACAGGCCGGCCGCGCGCGGGCTCTCCACGCGGTAGAGGTAGAGCCGGTCCACCAGGTTGAGCGCGAACACCGAGACCTCGGCGGGCACGGTCGGCAGGCCGAAGCGCAGGAGGTCCGGCAGCTGCTCGATCCGTCGTGGCGGCCCGATCCGCGCCCGCAGCACCCACAGCAGGCCCACCAGGACCGCGGTGGAGGCCGCGAAGTTGCCCAGCAGCAGCCCGCGCGCGCCCTCGTCGCGCCCCACCACCAGCCACACGGACAGACCGATGGTGAGGGTGACGTTGACCAGGGAGGCGCGCAGGAACGTCCCCGCCCGCTCGTCCACCCGCAGCACGGCGTAGAGCATCTCCAGGTTGGTGAACGACCACAGGCCCAGGACCGCGATCAGCATCAGCGTCGTGTCGCGGAAACCCAGCACCAGCTCCGACAGCGGGCCGGCGAAAGCTGCGGCCAGGGCGGCCACCACCGTGGTGGTGGTGAGCACGACGCCCGTGGCCGCCCGGGTGATGCGCTCGCGCGCCGCGGGGGCGGCATCGTCGTAGTAGAAGCGCACGAACGCCTCCACCAGCCCGAGCCGGATCACGATCGAGACCAGGATCACCAGCGTGAGCAGCAGGTCGGCCGTGCCGTAGTCCTGCGCCGTCAGGTGCCGGGTGTAGACCGGGAGCAGGATCACGGCCACGCCCTTGGCCAGCGCCTCGCCCACCTGGTAGGCGGCGCCCGTCCGCGCCAGCCGCCGGAAGTAGTCGTACATCGCTCGGGGACGCTAGCGTCCGAGCGCGATGGCGCCACCCGACCCGATCGCGCTGCTCCTCGTCCCGCGGACGGTGGAGCGCTTCATCCTCTTCGACCAGGGGCAGGACCTGCTGCGCGCGCCGGGCGTGGTCGCCGTGGAGGCGCCGCGCGTCCCCTACGGCGCCCTGGGCCGCGCGCCGGACTGGCTGGCGGACGCGCTGGCCGCGGCGCAGGCGCGGCGCCTGAAGGTGCCGGGCCAGCCGGTGGCGGCGATGATCTTCCATCCCTTCCAGCTGCCGTTCGCGCGCGCCGTGCTGGCCCGCTGGCCCGACTGCGAGCTCTGGTACGGGCTGTTCGACCGCACACCCGCGGCGCCCGATGCCGGGCCGCGTACCCGCGCGCGGCTGGAGGCGCTGCACGCCGAGGCCTCCGAACGCGCGGACCTGGTGTTCGCGGTCTCCTCGACGCTGGTCGACCTCGAGCGCGCCGCGGGGCGCGAGGCGATCCTGATGCCGTCGGCGGCCGACTCCTTCCCCGCGCCCGACCCGGCGCAGGCGACGATCGCGGTGTGCTTCGGGACGAACGGCCGGCGCACGGACTGGAAGCTGCTGCGCGAGGTCGGCGAGACGATGGGCGACGCGCTCACCGTCCTGTTCGTGGGGACGCTGAACGAGGACGAGTGCCGCGAGGACCCCGACTTCCAGGCCTGCCGGGAGCTTGCGTCGTTCGTGTGGCTGGGACGGCGCTCCAACGACGAGGCGGCGCGGCTGATCATGTGCGCCGACGTGGGACTGCTGCCCTACGCGGTGGACGACTTCAACGACGCCGGCCTGCCCAACCGCATCCTCAAGGCGGCCCGCCTGGGACGGCGCACGATCAGCCCCGGCTACGACGGCGTGCGGGTGTGGGAACGCGCGATCGTCCGCGCCGCCACGCCCGCGGACTGGGTGGCGGCGCTGAGCGCGGCGCGCGGCGCGCGCTGCCGCCCCGATGCCGAGCTGCGCGACTGGGCCCTGGGCCAGACCGGCGAGCGCCAGGACGCGCCCCTGTGGCGGCGCCTGGGCGCGCTGGGCGTGGCCATCCCGCCGGGCGCGGGCGGCCCGACCGGCCCGCCCGAGGACCGCCGCCCCGAAGCGGGGCCGGCCGACGACCTAGACGCCGGCGGCTGAGTCCGCCTGGGGGCGCAGTGCGAACGCGCTCCCGGCCGCGAGCAGCGTCCACGTCAGCGGGTCCTCCAGGAAGGCGGCGTAGAGCAGCGTGTGCAGGACGAGGCCCGCGAAGGCGGCGGCGATCGCGGCGCGCACCGGCGAGGCGCGGGCGGCGCGCAGAAGGCGCAGGAACGCCGTCGCCAGCAGCGCCAGGTAGACGGCGAGTCCGATGATGCCCTGCTCCGCGGCCACGGTGACGGGGATGGTGTGCGACGCGTCCACCGCGCGCTCCCCGGATACACGCTCGGCCCGGCGGAACTCCTTGCTGAAGGAGCCCGACCCCCACCCGTAGACGACGCGCTTTGCGAACAGGTCGACGCCGCCGTTGAGCAGGTCCACCCGGCCGCTGGTGGCCTTGTCCACGGACTCGCCGCTGCCCAGGTCCACCTTCACCGCCCCCGGGAACGCGAACACGGCCGAGGCGGCGAGGGCGATCGCCCCCACCACCGCCAGACTGGTCCACAGCGGGTTCCAGCGCAGGATCGCCAGCACCACGAGGCCGACCAGCAGCGCGCCCAGGCTCGACTGCGACAGCGTGAGCATCAGGCCGCCGAACAGGACGGCCGACGCCCCGGCGACGAGCCAGATCGTGCGCGGCCGCCGGCTCCACAGCATCGTGGCCGCCAGCGCGGTCAGGACCACGACCAGGAACCGCCCGAAGATGTTGGGGTCGAAGAACAGCGAGTTGACCCGGAAGTACGTCTGGAACTGGTTGGAGGCCACCACCGCGGGGTTCAGGAACACGGTCCGCGTCGCGTACTCCAGGAAGCCCACGGCGCTGAAGGCCAGCCCCAGCCCGACGAGCACGTACAGGCAGCGGCGGGCCAGCGCGGTGTTCCACTCCACCGAGACCAGCAGCGCGTAGAGCAGGGCGAAGGGGACGTAGAAGAAGACGACCTGCTCCAGCGCCTTGGTGAAGTCGCTGGAGTAGGCGGCCTGCACCGCGTACAGCGCGACCGCGGCCATCAGCAGCCACTCCAGCGCGCCGCGCGGGGTGGAGTCGCGACGCGGTCGCGAGCCGCGCAGCCGCGGGATCGCGAAGGCCAGCGCGCCCGCGGCCACGACGAAGTACAGCGGCACCAGCAGGTTGGACGACTGGCCTCCGGACTCGATCGGGACGCGGAAGGGCACGGCGAACGTCGCGGCCAGCGGCAGCAGCGCCGGGCGGCGGTCGATCGCCCAGGCGGCGAGCCCGAGCGCCACGAGCCCGGCCACGGCGGCGCCCGCGGCGAGCGCGGGACGGCTGCGGATGGGCTCGAACTGGGGCGTGTTCCAGACCTCGGCCAGCAGCAGGACCGGGGTGAGGACCAGGGCGCCGAGCATCGCCGCCGCGCGCACTCGCGCCACCGGCGCCAGCACCACCACGGCGGCCAGGCCCACCGCCACCAGCAGGCCCGCCTCCTTGAGCGCCGTCCCGACCGCGAGCAGGATCATCGGCCCCCCAGGATCTCCCAGGCCCGGCGCGTGAGCGCGGCCACGTTGGCGTCGGCCAGCCGCTGCTCGAACTCGGGCAACCCCGTGCGGATGACCAGGCCCTTCCCCAGGCGCACGGCCACGATCACGCGCCGGCCCGCGGGGTCCTGCGCGACGGAGACGACCCGCGCGCCCTTCCCGGGGTCGCGGGTGCGCTCGGAGGCCGCGAAGCCGGAGAAGGCGCCGTCGCCGCCCTGGAAGAGGCCGATCGCGTCGTCGCCGGCCAGCAGGTCGACCGGCTTGCGCTCGATGGGGTCCACCCGGGCGCCGAACACGTCGTAGGCCGACCGGCCGGTCGGGCGCTCGAGCCGTCCGTCGCGCACCCGCACCTCGCGGCGCAGCGAGTCGGTGCCCAGGGAGAAGAGCTTCCCGCCCCCCTCCACGTAGCGGCGCATCCGCAGACCCAGAGACGGGTCCAGCCAGCGCGTGTCCCCGGCCAGCACGACGCCCCGGTAGCGGTCCAGCGCGCGCTGGCCCGACAGGGCGAGCGCGTAGTCGGTCGTCAGGTCGTAGTCGACGCGCGGGCGGTCGAGCAGTCGCAGCAGCGGGCTCTCGTGGCGCCCGAAGCCGGGCGGCTCGCCGCGGCCCGCGAAGGGGCGCGCGAGGCGCACCGGGCCGCCGCGGTCCAGGGTGTTGGGCAGGCCGTCGCCGTCGTCGTCCACCGGGTTGCGGCCCTGCCAGGTGATCAGGGGCAGGACGAGGAGCACCCGCGCGTGGGTGGGGCCGGTCACGGGGATCGGGACGCGCGCCGCCCGCGAGCGGCCGTGGAGCTCCAGCAGCAGCACGCCCGAGGGGCCGCGCGGCACGGGGATCCGCAGCAGCGGGCGGTTCGCGAGGCCCTGCGCGAGCGTGCGCGTCTGGCCCAGGCGATGCAGCCGCCAGCGGTACGGGGTCTTGCGCGCGTCGACGAACACCGTCGCGACCCCGCCCGCGCGCACGGGCTGGAGCGGCCCCTGGCCGGCCAGGTAGCGGACGGTCACCCCCGGTCGGGCGGGCGGGTCGTCCTTCGGGGGTCGGGGGCCGAACGGGTAGGAGGACCCCAGGTTCCCCGCCGCGTCGCGCACCTGGGCGACGATCGCGTACGTGCCCGCCGGGGGACGGCGCGGGCCGGCGGACGGAGCGCGCCACTCGCCGGTGGTCGCGCCCGCCGCGGCGGGGAGGCGCACGACCATCCGGGGCCGGGGCAGGTCGGTCCGGTAGACGCGGAAGATCGGCGCGCCGTTGGGGTGCGCGTTGAGCACCCGGAACCGGACGGGCCGGTTGCCGGGCAGCGGGAAGATCAGCGGGCCCTGGCCCTCCCTCGCCCCCTCCACCTGGACCACCGGCCGCGGGGGGGTGCTGTCCACGACGACCTCGTCGATCAGCGTCACCGAGCGTCCCTCCCGCCGCAGCCCCACGCGGATGCGGTAGGGCCCGTCTGGCACCACGCGGCCGTCGTCGTCGCGACCGTTCCACAGGAGCTGCAGCGGCTGGCCGGTCTCCAGGTGGCGCCCGCGCACCAGGTGGCGGACGACGTCGCCGTTGGCGTCCAGCAGCGAGACCGAGACGTCGTCGGTGCGCTTGAGGCGGATGCGGATCCCGGCCTGGCGGAAGGGGAAGTTGGGCGAGTAGAGCTTGCTGACGCTCAGCGTCTGCACCAGCCGCGGCGCCGACTTCAGCCGCTGCGTCACGAAGAACGCGCCCAGGGTCGCCGCCACCAGCACCGCGAAGACGACCTGCGCCAGCCGGGTCACAGCGCCACCAGCGCCACGTTGGGCACCTCCCACTCGTGGAAGGCGTCCAGGCCGCGGGGGTCGCGATCGCAGAGCACCGTGCGGATGTTGCCGCCGTGGCAGACCACGAGGGCGGGCAGCCGGCCCGCCGCGCGCACGTCGGCCAGCCCGGCCAGCGTGCGATCGAGCTGCTCGCGCAGGGACTCCCCACCGGGAAAGCGGAAGTCCTCGCCCGCGCGCCTCCAGGCGGCGTAGAGGTCGGGGTCCTCCCGGGCCACATCGCGCCAGTACCGGCCCTCCAGCTCGCCCCGGTCGCCCTCGGCGAAGCGCGCGTCCACCACCGGCTCCAGGCCGAGGCGGCGCCCGACGATCTGCGCCGTCTCGCGCGCCCGCTGGAGATCGGAGCAGAAGATGGCCTGGATGCCCTCCCCGGCGACGCGCTCGGCCAGCTCCGCCGCCTGCGCGCGGCCGGTGTCGTTCAACGGTGTGTCGAACCGGCCCTGGATGCGGATCGGCTCTTGGTTGTCGTCGGTCTCGCCGTGGCGCGCGAGCAGGATCACGGCTGGATGTCGGCGGTGTCCGAGCGCAGCCCCAGCCGCAGGGTCTCGAGGGACAGGACGTCGGAGGGCGTGATGTTCCCGAGGTTCACCTCCGGGCCGAAGCGCTCGATGAACCACACCTGCTGCTCCTTCTGGGGCGCCTCGAACACCATTCGCCCCGGGTCGATCTCGTGGGCGATCTCGTCGATCAGGCCCATCCGGACCTCGCCGTCGGGGCGGTAGATCCCCGCCGTCCCGGTCTCCCTCGCCTCGGCGATCACCTTCCAGGCCCCGGCCTCCAGTTCGCTGGAGATCTGCTCGACCCAGCGGTAGGGAGCCATGATCTTGGCGTCGTCCTTGGAGCCGACCTCCGAGAAGACGACGAAGTCGGCGGCCAGGCGCTCGATCAGGCGCAGCTTCTCGTCGTGGTCCAGCGCGATCGTGCCGTCGGAGATCTCGACGTGGCGCAGGCCCAGCTCCCGGACGTAGGCGACCAGGCCGTCCAGCCGGCGCTGGGAGATCGCCAGCTCGGTCAGCGTCCCGCCCAGCACGACGGGGATGTCGTGGGCGCGGTAGCGCTCCAGCTTGGCCTGCAGGTTGCCGGTGGCCAGCGCCGTCCCCCAGCCGAGCTTCACGAAGTCCACGACCGAGCCCGCCACCTCCACCATGCCGTCGACCTCGGCCACGGACAGCCCGCGGTCCAGCACGTGGGTGATGCCCAGCTCGCGCGGCTTCGCGCTCCGGGCCGGGAGGTCGAGGAAGCTCATCACGGCGCCGCGCGTTACTGCGTGCGGTCGGCGCCGACGATCACGACCACCCCGGCGTCCGGGCCCGCGATGGCCTGCGTGTTCGCATCCAGCGGCTTGACCTTCGTCCTGGCGATCTTGAGGATCGTGGCCACCTCTTCGGCGGCCGCTCGCTGGTTGGGGGCGTACTGGACCGTGGTCTCCGAGCGCTGCTGGTCGGCGGCATTGGTCACCTGGCCGCGGGCGAAGCCACCGCTCTGGAGCTGGTCGGCCACCTGCGCTGCCAGGCCCGGGACGGTGGTGCCGTTCAGGACGGCCACCTTCACGCTGCCGCGCGCGACCGCGGGGCTGCCGCTCCCGCTCGTGGGGGTGGCGGCGGCGGGCGGCGCCGCCACCGTGTTGGGACGCGAGGGCGTCTTGCTGTCGCCGCCGAGGACCTGGGTGGCCAGGACCACCACGAGGAGCAGCCCGGCGAGCACCGCGGCTCCGATCACGAGCGGGCGGCGCCGGCCGGATTGGGTGGGCGGGCCGTCGCGGCGGTCGGGCGCGCGCGGCGGGACGGTGGCCGAGGCGGGCGGGCGGCGCAGCGGGGCGGACGCGGCGGGGCGGACCTGGGTGCGCTGCGGGTCGGGCCGGGCGGAGGCGGCCGCCGTCGCGGGCGCAGCGGCGGGGCGCTCGGCCGGGGGACGCGGAGCGGGCGCGGCCGGGGCGGGGGCCGACGGGGCACCGCCCGGAGAGGCCGGCGCCGCGGGGCCCGCGGCCGCGGCCGGAGCGCCGGCCGGCGTGGGGGCAGTCCCCGGGGCGGGGGCAGTCCCCGGGGTGGGGGCAGTCCCCGGAGCGGGCGCCTTGGCGGGAGCGGCCCCCGGCGCCTTGGCCGGAGCGGCCCCGGGAGCGGGTGTCGCCGGGGCGCCGGGAGCGCGCGTGGCGGGGGCGCCGGGAGCGGCTCCGGGAGCGGGCGTCTTCGCGGGGGGGGCGCCGGCGGCCGGGACCGGGGCGGCACCGGGCGCGCCGGGGGTCGCGGGCCGGCCCGGCGGCTGCGTCTGCGCGGGCGCGGCTGCGCCCGGCTGGGCCCGCTGGGCCGCGGGCGTGCCGGCGCCCATCGGCTGGGCGACCACGCGGCGCTCCCCGCCGGGAACCTGGGCGGGACGCTGGGCGGCCTGCCCGGCCTGCGTGGTGACGCGGTCCTGCAGCTCCTGGGCGCGCTCCGGCGCGCGTCCGGCCCACTCGCGCAGCCGCTTGACCTCCCGCGCCTGGGCGAAGTAGAGCAGCGCGAGGATGGCCACAGCCGGGATCGCCGCGAACCCCGCGTAGGCACCGTACTTCTCGATCTCGCCGGAAAGCGAGAGGGCGAAGACTTCGAACATCGGCGCCAGAGTCTAGGAGGACACTCGGAGGGCCGGGGCCGTGCGCGCGGTCGACAGCTCCGCGACCTTGGCCACCAGGGCGGCCGCGTCGCCCTCGAGGACGAGCACGTTGACCTGGTCGAAGGTCTCCTCCACCCACTCCGGGTCCAGCGCCGGGCGCTCCGCCACGAGGATCTTCTCGGCCGGCGTGGCCTGCGGGCGCTCGTAGGGGTTGAACAGGTCCTCGTGCAGCTTCTCCCCCGGCCGGCGCCCCACGATCTCCACCGCGATGTCCTTGTCCGGCTCCAGCCCCGACAGCCGGATCATGTCCCGCGCGAGGTCCATGATCGCCACCGGCTCGCCCATCTCCAGGACGTAGACCTCGCCGCCCTCGCCCAGCGAGCCGGCCCGGATGATCAGCTGGACCGCCTCGGGGATGGTCATGAAGTAGCGCGTCATCCGCTCGTCGGTGACGGTCACCGGGCCGCCGGCCGCGATCTGCGCGCGGAAGATCGGGACCACCGAGCCCGACGAGCCCAGCACGTTGCCGAACCGGACCGTCGAGTAGCGAGTCCCCGGGTGCCGCGCGCCCGCCGCCTCGACCGACCACTCGGCCAGCGCCTTGGAGGCGCCCATGACGGTCTTGGGCGTCACCGCCTTGTCGGTGGAGACCAGGACGAAGCGCTGCGCCCCGAACTCGCCGGCGATGCGCGCCGCGATGCGGGTGGCCAGCGCGTTGTTGCGCACGGCCTCCACCGGGTTGTCCTCCATCAGGCCGACGTGCTTGTAGGCGGCGGCGTGGAACACGATCGCCGGCCGGTGCTCGGCGAACACCTCGCGCATCCGCTCCTCCTCCTTGCAGTCGGCCAGGACGGCGGCCGTGCTGCGGAAGTGGCGGACCTCCTCCAGCTCGCGCGTGATCTCGAACAGGTTGTCCTCGGCGTGGTCGAGCAGGATCAGCTTGCGCGGCGCGACGCGGGCGATCTGGCGGCACAGCTCGGAGCCGATCGACCCGCCGGCCCCGGTGACCATCACGACCTGGCCGCTCAGGTAGGCGCCCACGCGCTCCAGCTCCACACGCACGGGCTCGCGTCCGAGCACGTCCTCGACCTTCAGCTCGCGCATCTGGCGCATCACGTTGGCGCCGCCGGCCAGCAGCTCGAACACGGTCGGCAGCGTGCGGATGGGGATCCCGCGGGCCCGGCAGGCCGTCACCACGCGCGCACGCAGGGTGCCCGGCGCGGAGGGGATGGCGATGATGACCTCCTCGGGCTCGACCTCGTCGAGGATCCGGGGCAGCTCGTCCGTGCCGCCCAGCACGCGGAGCCCGTGGTCCAGCCGCAGCCCGCGCTTGCGCGGGTCGTCGTCGGCGAAGCCCACCGGGCGGTACCCGAGGGCGGGGTTGCGGACCATCTCGCGCAGCACCAGGCGCCCGCCGTCCCCCGCGCCCACGATCAGCACGTCGCGCGCGCCGCGCTTGGGCGTGAAGCCGCGCACCGGGCGCTCGAAGACCTCGGAGACCAGCAGGCGCACGCCGCAGGTGAAGGCGAGGGTCAGCAGCCCGAACAGGACGATCACGCCCGCGGGCGCCGACACCACGGTCTCCGCCCCGGTCCGCGAGGTCAGCTTGACGGGATGCACGATCGCCACGTAGGCGGCCGCGGCGAGCGTGGACAGGACCACCGAGCGCAGCACCGCCTCGTAGTCGCGCCGCCCCAGGTAGCGCCACCACTTCTGGTACATCCCGTTGACCGCGAAGATCAGCAGCGCCGCGATCACGACCGGCCCCAGCGCCGCCTCGAGCAGGTCCTGATAGCGCGACGGAACGCCGCGGTCGAAGCGCAGTACGAAGGCGAGCCACCATGCGAGAGCCACCAGCACCGCGTCCACGACGAGCTGCGGCAGCGAGTGTCGGTGCACCGGTAGGCCCGCGGACCGGATCCGGCGGCGCATCCGCGGGATTCTAGAGAGCGACGAGCAGGTCCGTGTAGAGCGCGGGGTCCCGGCGCACGCGGTCTTGCACGGCGCGCTCGCGCTTGCCGAGGTCCAGCTCCTCGGGATCGGCGAGCCGCCGCAGCCTCCCCTGCGCCAGCAGCTGCTCGTCCACGGCGCCCAGCCGGCCCTCGAACGAGGTGTAGACCGGGGTGCCCAAGGCCACGGCCTCGCGGTTCATCGTGCCCCCCGCGGAGACCATCAGGTCGGCGTAGGAGATCAGCGACTGGGCGTCGATCGCGCGGGCCGGGACGATCAGCCCGCCGCCGGCCTCCAGCTCCGCGCGCTGCTCCGCGGTACGCGGCAGCACGACGGCCTGGGCGTCGGAGGCGCGCAGCCGCTCCACCACCTGCGCGAACAGCGGGTTCTCGAAGCGGTGGTAGAGCGACACGGCGGGCGGCGTGCGCACGACGACAATCGGCGCGAAGGGGTCGAGCCCCAGCTCCTCCAGCACCGCGGGGTCGGGCTCGAAGTCCGACAGGTAGTACTCCTCCTTGAGGCCGGGATAGCGGCGCAGCTTGCGGCGCGCGCCGTAGCGCTCCAGGCGCTCGGGCGGAATGGCCTCCGGCACGAGCACGGTGCGCGCCAGGCGGCAGTTGACGTTGTGCTGGACCGTCGCCCACTCGTAGTCGAACGTCGTCGCGGAGGGGACGCGCAGCAGCTTCGCCGCCACCATCACGTCGTTGGAGCCGTGCCCGATGGCGACGTCGAAGCGCGGGCGCCGGCGCGCCCAGCGGGCCAGGGCGGCCGAGCGCGAGGCCAGCCCGAGCGCCTTGGCCGCCACCCGCCCGCCGCGATGGCGCCCGATCTCGGTGTGGTCGATGCCGTGGCGGCGGCACAGGTCGATGGTCTGCGCGAAGTCGCGCGCGGTCACCTCCACCTCCCAGCCGCG
>JAWVFR010000028.1:0-2993 GCA_033855845.1 Solirubrobacteraceae bacterium | reverse complement strand
CGGTCACGAGGCCCTCGACCGCGGCGACTCCGGGGATCTTGCGGGCGGTTTCTTTGATGCTCATGTGAAACTCCGTTCTTCGGTGATGTCGGATCGGTTCGGTCACGTCGCGCTCAGCACCCGTCAGCGCGCGATTGCCGAGCAGCCGGCCGCACAGCGCAGGACCATGGTCTGTCCTGATTTGACGCCTGGGCACCGGGGTGCACGAGTTAGCCCGGATCTTGCGGCAAGGTGAGCGCCCCGACCATGGTCGGGGCGCCGAAACGTCCGGTTGAGCAGGGATTCTTCTGGTTGACGAAGACCTGGAATCCGGCTCGGGAGGATCACCTTGTGGGTGCAGCGCGATGGCCGCAGTATCACGGTAGAAGTCAGGGCGGACGGAGCGGGGCTGGTGTCGCACGCGGGCAGCGCGTTGTTGGCGCAGATCGCTGATAAGAGCGGACTGACACAAGCGCTGTCTGTGGCTTTTGGGGGTCTCAGGCAGCGTCGCTCGGGGCATGACCCGGGGCGGGTCGTCCGCGACCTGGCGGTGATGCTCGCCGACGGTGGGGACTGCCTGGCCGACATCGGTGCGATCCGCGACCAAGGCGTGTTGTTCGGGGCGGTCGCGTCGGACTCCACAGCGTTTCGCGTCATCGACCAGATCGCGACGACGCCGGGGCGGCTTGATGCGCTGGCCGCTGCGCATGCCCGTGCGCGCGCCCATGTGTGGAAGCTCTGCGGGGCGCCAGATCGCGTCACGATCGATATTGCGCGACGCTGATCGCCAGCCATTCCGAGAAGGAGGGCGCGGCCGGGACGTTCAAGGGCGGCTACGGCTTTCATCCCATGCTGGCCTACTGCGATGAGACCGGCGAGGCGCTCGCCGGGACGCTGCGGCCGGGCAACGCGGGCTCTAACAGCTCCGCCGATCAGATCGATGTCGTCGAGCAGGGCCTCCAGCAGGTCCCCGCCGAGCTGATCGAGACGATCGAGATCGTCGTGCGCGCCGACAGCGCGGGCGCCACGCACGAGCTGATGGACTACTGCCGGCAGGGCCGGCTGCGCTACACGGTCGGCTATGAGCTGAACGACCAGGTCCGCGCCGCGATCCTCAAGATCGCCGATGACGCCTGGGTCTGCGCGCTTGGCGCGGACGGCAGCCCGCGCGAGAACGGGCAGGTCGCCGAGATCACCAAGCAGCTGAACCTCAGCAGCTGGCCGGACGCCTCGCGGGTGATCGTGCGCCGCGAGCGCGCGCACCCCGGAGCGCAACTGTCCTTCACCGACCACGACGGGCACCGCTTCCAGGCCACGCTGACTGACCAAACTTGCCCCGACATCCAGGCCCTGGAACTGCACCATCGCCAACGCGCGCACACCGAAGACCACATCCGCAACGACAAGGACACCGGCCTGCGCAACCTGCCGTTCCGCGACTTTGAGCACAACCGCGTTTGGCTTGCGCTGACGCGCATCGCCCACGACCTGATCTGCTGGACCCAACGCCTGCTACTCAGCGGTGAGCTCGCGCGCTGCGAGCCCAAACGCCTGCGCTACCGCCTCCTGCACGTCGCCGCGCGCCTGTCCTTCCACGCCCGCGCCGCGACGCTGCGCATCCACAGCGCCTGGCCATGGGCACAAGCGCTCAGCAGCGCGTTCTGGCGCCTCAAAGCGCTCCCCGCGCCCACCTGACCCTCCACGCCAACACTGCACGACAACCACCCAGAACACCCGGCGCCGCCCGCCGCCACCCAGCGATGCGCCAACAACTCCCCGAACGACCACAGCGCCGCCGCACCGCGAAAGCCCAGCGCCCGACCGACGCTCAACTCCAACGCACCCACAAATCACGACCACGTCCCCGCGCAAACTCACCTCACGCCGCTACTGCACGATCCGGGTTAGCGTGCCCCAGTTGGCGCTGGATGACGTTCAGCGGCACGCCCTCGCGCGCCATCTCGACCACGTGCGCATGACGCAGCTGGTGCGGCGCGAACCGGCGCCGCACTCCCGCCTTCGCGGCGGTGCGCCGCAGCTGCTGGCGCACACTCGTCGTCGTCAGCGGCCGCCCACGGGTGCGCCCGTCGATGACGCAGAACAGCGGGCCGACGGAGATTTGCACGCGGTATGCAAGCCAGCGGCGCAGCAGCTCCCAGCCCCAGTGGTCCATGCCGACCTCGCGACGCTTGTTGCCCTTGCCGTGACGCACAAGATTGCGCCGCGATCCGCGTCAAGGTCGCTCTCGGTCAAGGCGAGCGTCTCGCTGATCCGAAGCCCGGCGCGCCACATGACGACGATCAGTCCGCGCAAGCGCAGGCCGTGCGCGCGATCGCCGGCGCGACGCATGACGAGCACGATCTCTTCCACTGTCGGCGGATCGGCGGGATAACGCATGCCCTTGTTGCCCGGCGCCTGACCTTGCCGGTGGCCCGGCAACGTGGCAGCTGACCGGCGGCGGCCAGCAGCATCCAACAACACGACCGGCTCCATGATCCCTCCCAGCGTCGATGACGCCCCGACCGTCCCACGACACCGGAGCGGTTCGCCAGCACGAACGGCCTTCCGATCCCTGCCCGACTCAGGCGGGACACGCGCAGCTGACAAGGCGCACCCGGATACGTCGAGGAGCGACACTCGATGCCTGTCGCTGCGCTTGACGTCGGCTCGAACATCCTTGACGGAGTCGGCGTCGCAGGAGCATGCTCAGCCTCCGTGCCGAACCGCCTCGTAGCGCGACTTCGCGGGACCACAGTGGCTGATTCAACCGAAACACCGCCGCCAGTGGGCGCGCTCTCATGGCAACCCATCCTGGTTGCCGCGGCCACCGCCGCTGGCGGAGCCGCGTGGGTAGCGTCGGTCGGCAGCACCGTCATCGCCGTGCGACTCGAGAACGCGCACCTCCCCGCCGCGTCCGTGGTCGCGTTGATGTCGGCCGAGCACCGGTTCGCTATCGGCGCGAGCTACCTCATCGCTCCGCTCTTTGTCGGTTTCGTGGGCTTCCTCGCCGACTG
>JAWVFR010000027.1:0-9652 GCA_033855845.1 Solirubrobacteraceae bacterium | reverse complement strand
GCCCAGGTCGCGCAGCGCCGCGGCGATCCACTCCGCCGCCTCGCGCTCGCCGGGCGAGGCCGACGGCCGCTCGATCGACGCCAGGTGGCGGACCGTCCGCTCCAGGCCTTCGCGCTCCGCGTACATGCGCACTGAGGCTAATAGAGTCGCACCGTGGCCGCCGATCCCGACTGCCTGTTCTGCAAGATCGTCGCCGGGGAGCTCCCTTCCACCCGGGTGGACGAGGACGACCGCACGGTCGCGTTCATGGACATCAACCCGGCCACGCGGGGACACGCGCTGGTGATCCCGCGCGAGCACGCGCGCGACCTGCACGAGGTCTCCGCGGAGGACCTGTGCGCGACCATGGCCGCCGCCCAGCGCCTGGCCGCGCTGGCCCGCGATCGGCTGGACGCCGACGGGGTGAACCTCCTCAACTCCTGCGGACGGGCGGCGTGGCAGACGGTCTTCCATTTCCACGTGCACGTCATCCCCCGCTACGACGACGATCCGCTGCGTCTGCCCTGGGTCCCCGGGCCTGGAGACGAGGCTGAAATACGGGCCGCAGCGGCGGCATTGCGGGGAGGCTAGGTGGTACGTTTCCGCCCGTTTCGCGCACAACGAGTGGAGGTCTCGGACAGTGGCAACTGGAACCGTCAAGTGGTTCAGCGACGACAAGGGCTTCGGCTTCATCACCCCGGACGACGGCGGTCGTGACCTGTTCGTGCACTACAGCGGCGTGGGAGGAGACGGCTTCCGGACCCTGGCCGAAGGCGCCAAGGTCTCCTATGAGGAGGAGGCCGGGGACAAGGGCCCCAAGGCAGTCGACGTGACGCTGATCTAGCGCCCGCCGCAACTTGCGACCGGACGGTCGTGTTCAATGATCCCGATGACTCGACGCCATAACCTCATGCTCGCGGCCGCTGCGGCTGCCGCCATCCTGGCCCTGCTCCTCCCGGCCGCCGCCTCGGCGCGCCTGACCGAGCTGGGGCTCGACGCGCAGGGCACGCTCGGGACTCCGAGCTGCCCGTCCAGCCCGTGCCTGGCCGTGACCCGCACCACCGGGTTCCAGCTGCTGCTCGGCGGCCGTCGCAACCCCTTCATCGCGCCGCGGGACGGGCGGGTCGTGGCGTTCACGCTGCGCCTGGGCAGGCCCACCGCCGCGCAGATCAAGTTCTTCGACCAGCAGTCGGGCGGCAAGGCGCAGGCGCGCATCGCGATCCTGCGGCCGATGCCGGCCCAGCGCCGGGGGCAGTTCCTCTACCGGCTCGGCGCCCAGTCCGACACGTTCCCGCTGGACAAGTACTTCGGCACCACGGTGCAGTTCCCGCTGTACACGTCGCTGCTGGTGAAGAAGGGCTGGGCCATCGCGCTGAGCATCCCCACGTGGGCGCCGGCCCTGGCCGTCAACGGGCTCGACAACACCTTCGCCTGGCGCTCCAGCCGCGTGAAGCCGTGCTCGGACAACCCGGAGCGCCAGCCCCCCCACACCACACCGGGCAGCACCCGCGAGTACTTCTGCACCTACCGCCCCGCGCGGTTGACGTACTCGACCACGCTGATCTCCACGCCCTAGCGGCGGGCTCGGAACAGCGGCATCGAGGGGCGGGTCGGGCCTAGTCGGCTTGCATTGTCCTGCCTAAAGCTCGGTATCCGACCTCTAAGCAGGACAGTGGCGGTGGTTAACAGGCGCCGGGGTTCTGGCGGCAGAAGTCTGAGAGGCCGGTGCCGCCGGAGCCGGAGCCGCCGGAGGTTCCGCCGCCTGACCCTCCGGAGCCGCCGGAGGTTCCGCTCGTCCCGGTGCTGGTCCCCCCGCCGCTGCCGGAGGTGCCGGAGCTGCCGCTGGTCGAGGTACCGCTGCCGCTGCTGGAGCTGCCGCCGGAGCCGGTGGTGTCCGTGCCGCTCCCAGAGGAGGGCGTGGTCGCCGTGGTGGCGGTGGTGGACGTCGTGGTGGTGGGCGTCGTGCGGGCGGGGATCGTCCCCGAGGGCACGGTCAGGTCGGGTGTCGTGATCTGGTCGGCCGAGGGCGCGCCGCTCCCGCCGCAGCCGGCCGCCGCGAGCGCGGGGAGGGCGAGGAGGGAGAGGAGCAGGGCGCGGGGACGCATCGGCGGTCGGTCAGCCGGGGACCGGCTCCATGCGCCGGCCGCAGTGGGGGCAGTCGTTGAGGTCCTTCTGGGCGAGCTGGTCGCACCAGTTGCAGAAGCGCAGGTTCTCCACCGCCCAGGGCAGCTCGGACGGGGATGGGGCGAGCGGCAGCAGCTTGCCGACAACCTCGAGCGGCTCGCCGGTCTCGCGGTCCACGTAGTCCTCGCCGGGCTCGGCCTCGATCACGACCTCACGACCGGTGGACGGCGCGCGCAGTCGGTACTTCTGGCGGCGGCTCACAGCGCGGCACTCTAGTGCATCGGCCGGTGGGGACGGCCGGCCTCAGGCGCCGGAAAACGGGACGTACTCGCGGCCGCCGCGCGCGAGGGCGAGGTCGATCTCCCCGCCCGCCACGCCCGCGTCCAGCGCGCGCACGACGCCGGGATCGAACTGGCGCCCGGCCTCGCGGCGGATCTCCTCCAGCGCGAGTGGCGGGGCGATCGGGTCGCGGTAGGGCCGCCGGGCGGTCATGGCCTCCAGGGCGTCGCACACGGAGAAGATCCGCGCCGGGAGGGGGATCTCCTCGCGCTCCAGGCGCGCGGGGTAGCCGTCGCCGTCCCAGCGCTCGTGGTGGTGCATGACCAGGTCGCTGACCGTCGGCGCGAGGCCCAGCGGCCCGATCACCCGCACCCCGGTCTCGGGATGCAGGCGCATCACGGTCCACTCCTCCTCCGTCAGCGGCCCGGGCTTGTTGAGGATCCGTTCCGGGACCCCGATCTTGCCCACGTCGTGGAGCAGGCAGCCGAAGACGAAGTCCTCCGAGGTGGCCAGGCTGGGCTCGACCAGGCGCGCCAGCGACGTGGCCAGGTGCCCCACGGCCTGGATGTGGTCGCTGGTCACCGTGTCCTTGGCCTCGACCGCGGCGGCCAGGCTCTCGATGATGGCCCGGTCGCGGCTGCGGGCGGCCTCCAGCAGCGCGGCGTAGCCCTCGAGCACCGGGTGGACCACCTGGGGGTCCAGGATCCCGTCGCGCTCCAGCGCCGCCTCCACCGTGTAGCGCAGCCGCGCCGGCGCCAGCGACTTGAGCACGAACGAGGTCGCTCCGCCGTCCAGGGCGGTGCGCATGGCCTCGGGGTCGTTCCAGCCGGAGGTCACGATCACCGGCACGTCGGGCGCGTGCTCGCGCAGCAGCGCGAGCGTGGACCGCAGCCCGCCCCCGGGCAGCGCCGCGTCCAGCAGGACCAGCTGGACGTGCTCGACCAGCGCCAGCATCTCCCGGACGTCCTTCGCCTCCAGCGCGGCCACCGGCGCCCCGGCCTGCGACAGGGAGCGTCGCAGCGCCTCGCGGGCGTGGTCGTCGGCGTCGACGAACAGCGTCGCCGCCCGGGTGTACCGGGCCCCTGCCATCGAGCGATTATGCCCGACGCGAACCCCGCGGACGCCGGATTGCGCTCCGTGCGTAGGCTCCGCCCCCGTGCGCGTGCTGATCTTCCATGGGTATCTGCTGCGGGGGACCGGTTCGAACGTCTACAACGCCAACCTGGCCGCCGCGCTGGGGCGCCTGGGCCACGAGGTGCACCTGCTCTGCCAGGACCGCGACCCGCCGCGCCTCCCCGGGGTCACGGTCCACAACCCCGACATCGGCCGCGTCCTGCCCGTGTACGTGGCCGACCGCTACGAGGGATTCGACGCCCGGCCCTTCCCGGAGCTGACCGACGAGGAGCTCGACCGCTACCTGGAGGCCAACGTGGCGGCCGTCCGGGACATCGCGGCCCGGGTGGAGCCCGATGTGGCGCTGGCCAACCACCTCGTGATGGGCCCGGCGATCCTGTGCCGGGGGCTGGAGGGCTCCGTGCCCTACGCGGTGAAGATCCACGGCAGCGCCCTGGAGTACACGGTCAAGCCCCACCCCGAGCGCTTCGGCCCCTACGCCCGCGAGGGGCTGGAGGGCGCCGCCGCGGTGCTGGTCGGCTCCCGGCACACCGCGGAGAGCCTGTGGGCGGCGATGGACGATCCCGGGCTCCCCGCCCGCACCCGGCTGGGCCCGCCCGGCGTGGACGTCGAGGCCTTTGCCCCGCGCGCGCCGCAGGAGGCCGCCGCGGGGGTGAGGCGGCTGGCCGCCGGCCTGGCCGCGAGGGCCACATCCGGAGAGGCCGCGACGGACGCGGCCGCCGCCGGCGAGGCTGCGGCCGCCGAGGCCTCCTCCTTCCACCTCGACCCCGCCGCGGCGGCCGCCGCGCTGGCCCGCCTGCGGCCCGGTGAGGACCGGCTGGTCGCCTTCGTGGGCAAGCTGATCGTCTCCAAGGGAATCGACCTGCTGCTGGCCGCGTGGCCGCTCGTGCTCCAGCGCGAGCCGCGGGCGCGGCTGGTGGTCGTCGGCTTCGGCGCCTACCGCGAGGCGGTGGAGCGCATGCTGGCCACGCTGGCCGCCGGGGACCTGGACGCCGTGCGCGAGCTCGCGCTCGCGGGCCGCGAAGCGGAGGGCGGGCCGCGCGGGCGCCTGGAGATGCTGCTCGCCTTCCTGGATCGGCTGGAGGCCGACCACGACGCTCGCGCCCGCTACCTGGACGCGGCGGCCGGCCTCGCGGACGCGGTCGTCCTCACCGGCCGCCTGGAGCACGAGGACCTGGCCGAGCTGCTCCCGGCCTGCGAGGCGCTGGTGACTCCCAGCACCTTCCCCGAGGCGTTCGGCATGGTGGCGGTGGAGGCGGCCGCCTGCGGCGTGTTCCCGGTCAGCGCCGGGCACTCCGGGCTGGCCGAGGTCGCGGACGTCCTGGCGCGCGCCGTGCCCGAGCCGGTGCGCGACTGGCTCACCTTCGCCCCCGGTCCCCGGGCGGTCGACGACCTGGCCGCGGCGCTGGGGGACTGGCTCGCCGCCCCCGAGGACGTGCGCGAGCCCACCCGCCACGCGCTGGTGGAGACGGTCGGCGCCCGCTGGTCGTGGGAGGGCGTCGCGCGGGGGGTCCTGGCCGCCGCCCAGGGGCGCCTGGACGAGCTCGACCCACCCCGCTGACCGCGGGCGCGAGGGGCCGCCCCAGCGGATAGAGTTCCGCGCGCATGAGAGTGCTCGCCCACGTTCCCCGGCGCCTGCGCGCGCCGCTGACCGTCGTGGCGGGTGCCGCGGCCCTCGCCGGCATCGCGGGCTGCGGCGTCCAGGTCAAGGAGGGCCACGGAGACCTGGTCAACGGCAAGAAGCTGTTCGTCCAGAAGTGCGGCGCCTGCCACGTGCTCGCCCGGGCGAACGCCAAGGGGACCACCGGGCCCAACCTCGACCAGGCCTTCGACCGCGCGATCAAGGACGGGTTCCGCCGCGACGTCGTCTCCTCGGTGACCGAGAAGCAGATCCTCTACCCGAACATCAAGGGCGTGATGCCGGCCAAGCTGGTCACCGGGACCAACGCCTCCGACGTGGCCGCCTACGTCGCCTACGCCGCCGCCCGTCCGGGCCAGGACACGGGCGCGCTGGCCACGGCCGTGGGCGGCGCGCAGAAGCCGCTGGCCATCGCCAAGAACGGCCTGCTGGTGATCCCCGCCGATCCCAACGGGCAGCTGCTGTTCGAGTACAAGAACGCCGAGGCGCCCGCGGGCCCGCTCACGATCCAGATGCCGAACAAGTCCTCGGTCCAGCACGACATCGCGGTCGAGGGCAACGGCGTCAACGCCAAGGGCCCCGTGGTCACCGGCGGCGGCGTGTCCACCGTCAAGGTCACGCTGAAGGCCGGCAAGTACCCCTTCCTGTGCACCGTCCCCGGCCACGCCGCGGCCGGGATGAAGGGCACCCTCACCGTCAAGTAGCGGTGGCCGCCGCCCGGTGCTCGGCCGCGTCGTGGTCGGCCGACGCGCGGTAGAAGAAGAAGATCAGCGCGGCGACGATGATCGCCACGTCCACGCTCATCATGATCCCGCCGGCCGTGCGCTGGTCCGACAGGGCCGCGGCGCTCCGGCCGTAGACCTCGCCGTACCAGGGCGACCCCGAGAAGATCAGCGCCATGCCCAGGAACATGCTGATCATCCGCGAGGCGACGATGTAGGGGATCTTCCACAGCTCGCCGCGCAGCCGGGCGCGCTGGGGCTCCAGGGCCGCCCACCAGATCAGGACGCCGATGGCGATGAAGGAGAGGTGCTGGAGCGCGTGGACGGCCGGGTGGCGCAGCGCGCCCTGGAAGGCGAAGCCCAGGTGCCAGAAGTACAGGACGCCCAGGTAGACCGCCACGGCCACCGCGGGGCGGCGCAGGACCCGGAAGGCCGCGCGCAGGCGCGTCCGGCGGGCCAGGGCGACCAGGAGCGGCCGGGGCGGCACGAACACCAGCACCGGCGTGCGGATGCCCGCCAGCAGGAACGGGACCGCGATGTCGGCCAGCAGCAGGTGCTGGGCCATGTGGGAGGACAGGTGGTGAGCGGCGTCCGTGTCCAGCGGCCCCAGCAGGGCCACGGCTTGGAGCGCCATCCCGAAGTGCCAGGCCAGCTGCTGGCGCCCGGGTACGCGCCACCCGCGCCGGCGCAGCACGACGATGGCGCGCACGTAGAGCGCCTCGATCAGCAGCAGGAGGGCAAGCGCCCCGAACGACATGGCCCTACAGGATGGCGCGCAAGAGGACGACGACGACCACGATCGTCCCCACCACGGCCACGACCCACAGCAGGAAGCGGAACGCCTCGCCCTCGGAGCGCAGCGGATTCAGCACGCGGGCGGGCGCTAGAGGATGTAGATCGTCGAGTACACGACGATCCACATCGCGTCGACGAAGTGCCAGTAGATCCCGGGGATCTCCACGCCGCGGTGCGAGTCGGCCGAGAAGTGGCCCCGGAAGGCCCGCGTGGTGACCATCCCCAGCAACAGCAGGCCGATGAACACGTGCGCGCCGTGCAGGCCGGTCAGCCCGTAGAAGATCGAGCCCTGCGCGTGGTCCTGGGGCGCGAAGCCGATGTTGACGTACTCGTTGATCTGGATGAAGAGGAACGTCGCGCCCAGCAGGAAGGTGGTGAGCATCCCCGCCTTGAACGCGAAGCGGTTGTCCTGCTTCAAAGCGGTCTCGGCCCAGTGCAGCGTGACCGAGGAGGAGAGCAGGATCGCCGTGTTGACGCCGGCGATGGCCACGGGCAGCTCGGTGCCGGCGGCCGGCCAGTCCGCGTTGTGCACCACCCGGATGAAGAAGTAGGCGGTGAAGAACGCCCCGAAGATCATGATCTCCGAGATGATGAAAAGCAGCATGCCGAGCATCTGGGGCTCGACCCGCGAGGAGCGGTTGGCCTCGGGCGGCCCGTGGTGCTCGTGGTGGGCGACGGATGCGGCTTCCATGGCTAGGCGCTCGCCGCCGGGGTGGGGGAGCCGGACTCGACGTGCTCGACCGGCTTGCCCGTGCTCTCCTGGAGGCGCTCGATGATGTTGCCCCGCAGCCAGCCGGACTTGGTGGCCTCCAGCGTGGAGACGACGACGTCGTCGACGCGGAAGGACGCCAGCGCGTTGCGGGCCGCCTGGTAGGGGTCGGGATTGCCGATCGTCCCGGCGGCCAGCAGGCCGGCGTCGCGGAAGGAGCGCAGCGTGGACTGCAGGCGCGCCCGCGCCTGGCCGGAGTGGTGGCCATGGCCGCCCTCCTGCGGAACCACCACGATGAACATGGTCTCGTGCTCGGCGGCTTTGGACTTCAGATGCTCCAGCAGCGCCTCGGCGCCCATGGTCTGGTTGGCCAGGACGAGCGTGACGTGGAAGGGCAGGCCCTCCTCGTCGAGGTCGGACACCAGGTGCTCGACCGGCAGCCCGCTCTCGTCGCGGATGCGCTCCACCAGGTCGCGGCGCAGCCAGCCCGAGGACGTGCGCGGCAGCGTGGAGACGAGCACCTCGTCGGGGTTGTAGAGCGCGATCCCGTCCATGGCGGCGGTGAACGGGTCCTCGTCGCCCACGTCGCCCTCGATCTGGACCCCCTCCTGGGCCATGAACTGCTTGGCCAGGGACAGGCGGACCTCCGCGGCGTGGCGCACCGCGTCGTCGTAGATGATCCCGCCGGAGGGCGGGCGGTTGCGCGGGACCACGAGGGCGAACGAGACGTCGCCCTCGGCCGCGCGCGCGCGGACCGTGTCGAGCAGCTTTCCGCCGCCGATGGTCTGGTTGGCGACGACTAGGACCTTCTTCACCCGCTCACTCCTTCTTGGGGGCCGTGGCCACGGTGCCCGCGGGCGTCGGGGCGACCTCGCCCGGCTTCTTGAACACGCCATGGACGGCGCCGGGGACGCCGTACTCGTAGGGGCCGCCCACCACGGTCGGCACCTGGTCGAAGTTGAAGATCGGCGGCGGCGAGGAGACCTGCCATTCGAGCGTGAGCGCGCGCCACGGGTTGGCCTCGGCGCGCGGCCCGCCCCGCCACGAGGCGACCATGTTGTAGACGAACACCAGCGTGCTGACGCCGACCATGAACGAGGCGATGGAGATGAACAGGTTCCAGCCCGCGTACTGCTCCGCGTAGTCGGCCACGCGCCGGGGCATCCCCTTCAGACCGATGTAGTGCATCGGCCCGAACGTCAGGTTGAAGCCGATGAACGTCATCCAGAAGTGGATCTTCCCCAGCCGCTCGTCGTACATCCGGCCCGTCATCTTCGGGAACCAGTAGTAGACGCCGGCGAAGATCGTGAACAGCGAGCCGCCGAACAGCACGTAGTGGATGTGGGCGACGATGAAGTAGGTGTCGCTGACGTGGATCGTCACGGGGATCATCGCGAGCATCACCCCGCTGATCCCGCCGAGGACGAACATGGTCAGGAAGCCCAGGGCGAACAGCATGGGCGTGTCGAGGTGCAGGACTCCCTTCCACAGGGTGGCCAGCCAGGAGAAGATCTTGATCCCCGTGGGCACGGCGATGATCGCCGTGGTGATCATCATCGGCACGCGTATCCACTCCTGCATGCCGGAGACGAACATGTGGTGGGCCCACACGGTGAAGCCCAGCACCACGATGGCCAGCAGCGAGAAGGCCATCATGCGGTAGCCGAAGATCGGCTTTCGCGCCTTCACCGACAGGATCTCGGAGATGATCCCGAACCCGGGCAACATCATGATGTAGACCGCCGGGTGCGAGTAGAACCAGAAGACGTGCTGGTACATCAGCACGTCACCGCCCCGGTCGGGCACGAAGAAGTTGAAGCCCAGCGCCCGGTCCAGCAGCACGAAGAACTGCGACGCTGCGATGAACGGAGTGGCGATCACCACCAGCAGCGAGGTCGAGAAGTTCGCCCACACCAGCAGGGGCATGCGCCAGAAGCTCATGCCCGGCGCGCGCATGGTGATGATGGTCACCAGGAAGTTCAGGGCCGTGGCCACCGACGAGGCGCCCGCGAACTGCACCCCGACCGTGAAGAACAGCTGGCCCAGCGGGGCGTCCGTCGACAGCGGCGCGTAGGCCGTCCAGCCCGTGGCGAAGGAGCCGCCGGGGACCAGGAAGCTGGCCATCATCATCGTGCCGGCGATCGGGAGCAGCCAGTAGGACAGCGCGTTCAGGCGGGGGAACGCCATGTCCGGCGCGCCGATCATCAGCGGCAGCACGAAGTTCGCCAGCCCCGCGAACACGGGGATGATGAACAGGAAGATCAGGATCGA